>CAZKFK010000050.1:3416-4737 GCA_964552095.1 Candidatus Woesearchaeota archaeon
AATGGGACAAACATCAGTCTTGGGAATGAAACTCTTGAAAATGAATCAAACTTGACTTACATGATATTTGAATTCTCTAACATGTGCCTAGATACCTGCGAGTTAGTGGATTTTGAAGAGAATTCAAGCTATGAATTAAGATTTGAAATCGAGGAAGCGACAGTATCCTTAGATTCTATATCCTATTCTGTTATTGAGAAAGAGAATATAAGCAATGAAACAGAAGAGAATGAAACCAAGCTTGAACTTGTAAAAGACATCCCGAATCAAACTCTTTTAGTGAACTCTACTACGGCCCTCGTTCTCAGCGAGTTTTTCTCCGGAGAGAATCTGACATTTGATCTCTCTGTATTAGAGAACGAGGGTCTTGTAGGATTAAAAATCAATCAAGATAAGCTTGAGATAGAGTCTTATGATGATACTGGCTCTGAAAAAGTTATAGCTTATGCTTTTGACGGGAACTCCACGATTTATAGCAATCCTTTCTGGATAGAAGTTGAAAGTGAAGAAGAAATAAATTTCACAGAAGAGACTATACAACAAGAGGCAGAAATAAACAAGCCAGTCAAATGGATCAAGAAAATAACCGTTAATAAAGAGAATCTTGATACTAATCCTGAGCAGATTTCTATAGAAATTCCTTCTGAGGCAGAGAATTTAAAGATTGATGGAGAGATTTTATCAAACAGAGGAGATATGTTAAATAGAGCTTCTAATAAAAACCTTGAATTGAAAATAAATGCGAAGAAAAAAAATTATGACCTAACTTATGAGACTCAGGCACCGCAGGCTTTTGAAAACATCATCTCTATTAATAAGAAAGAAGTCATTGTCCGGGGCTTAGATTCTTTACACTACATAAATGTTCTAGCTTATACGAACATAACAGAGCACTCTAGACAGAGAGCCTATGTATACTGGATAAATGGGACTTCAGAGAGAATTCCTGTTGAATCTAATCTAATAGACTCTGATGGCAATGGCATGATGGACAGAGTAGAGTGGATTGTTCCTATGTTGAGTGAGCAGAGGTATGAAATAGTCATTGAAATCATAGGGGCAGTGCATCTCGATGAAAATCGCGAGTTCTTGTCAGATATCTATGAGCAAGTCAAAGAGAAAGACGATGTCTGGAGCGAGGAAATCCCTTCAGAGCACTATGTCCGAGTTGTTTTTGAAATCCCTCTTGATAATACAAGAGATATAACATTGTATCCAAGAGTCACGGGTGGCTCTCCAAGAATAGAGGTCTATGAAAAAGATGGGAATGAAATAATTGCAGAATTTTCAAGCATCCAAGAAAACAAATACAATAAAGTTT
>CAZKFK010000051.1:0-4627 GCA_964552095.1 Candidatus Woesearchaeota archaeon
CTTTAGTCTCTTCAATCTCTTTGATATAATCCTTTATGAGCATGAACTTCTTTAAGATAGCTTCTTTTGTCCCAACTAAAAGCCCTTTCTGAATATTTACTTTCAAAGAATGCAAGAGATGTATGGGGTCATGGACAACTCTTCCATCTCTTATGCTTATCAAGACCCTTGTATTGTGGTTGATTATCTCTTTTATCAGGTCTTCTATTGTGCCCACATGGACTTTTGCATCATGTAAATGATATTTCTGAGAGAAATGCTTTGTCAACTGAGTGATATGCTTTGATTCGCAGATTACATAGATGTTGCCTTCATGTATCCAAATAGACCTTGTGATGTTCTCCAGCTGGGGAGTCAGAACAATCTTTAGACTTGGATTCTTATTTAGTTTAGTGCTTGACTTAGATTTCTTCATCTCAACCTCTTTTATAATTAAGATAAGAAACTAGTTTTTTTAAATGTTCCTAGAAATCATCTAAGCTGCTTTTGCGTCTGGCTCTTCTTCTGCTTCTGCCCCGCCTTTCGCTTGTCTTTGCTCTTCGTAGTGCACAGCAGCTATTTGCCGCTGTTTTGCTTTTTTTCCTTGAATTAGGCTCATACCCAGATTTACTGCTTTTTCATCCTCTCCACTTAAATGGAGCTCTGCAATAAGCTTTCTAGCACGCCTGTATTCCCCTGCTGAAATCAGGGCATATGCTGCTTCTTCTTTTCTTCCTTGTTTAAGCAGTTGAGAGATAAATGTTGAAAGTTCTTTTCTATCTCCACCGCCCATAGCTATGGCATATCCTTGTTTATCTCCCTTGTCTAGTATTTCAGCTAGAACCTCTCTTCTAAGTTTTTTATATTTTGGGTCAATTTCTGATAGAAGTTGATAGATGCCTGCTACATATACAAGGTCGCCGGCTTTATAGTATTTTTTTGCTTTTCTTTGATAAAGTTCTATAGCTTTTTCTGCTTCTAATCTTTGTTGTTCAGCGCTAATCTGAGCTTCTCTTTTTTTTGAATATGCCATTTTAAACTATGATATGGTAGTTTATAATGTTTATGGTTTTTATTGTATATCTTCTTATTTCACATACTTCTTTATCAAATCAGAGATTTGTTTTGCATCTGCTTTGCCTTTGAACTTCTGCATGGCAAGGCCCATGTAAGCATTGATTGACAGATTCGGTTTCTCTTTGATAATTGATTGAATATCCTTCTCAAGGTCTGAAGAGCTTGTCTTCTCTGATTCTTTTAGAAGTTCATTTATATTTTGGCCTTTTATAATTTGGAGCATTATCTGCTTGGCTGAGGATTCTGGGACTTGGCCTTTGATTATGGCCTGGAAGAGTGTTTCTATTATGTCCATTGAAATTTTAGAGTTGATATCTTCTATATCAATTTTCTCGTGGCTTGCGAGTTCTTTTGGCAAAAGAACAAGAAGCTTGGCTATCAAATTAGGCTTGTCTGCCAACATCATCAAAGATTTGAATTCATCTAACTTATTCTCCTGGAGTATGAGCTTGACAAGTTCAGGATTAAGACCTTTTTCCTTTAATTCTAATTCAAGTTCTTGTTTCAATTTAGGAAGGGCTTTCTTGACTTCTTTTATCAATGTGTTTGGAATTTCAATAAGTTCGAGGTCTGTTTCAGGATACATCCTTGATGAGCCTGGCATTGGCCTTAAGAAAGAAGTTGTCCCGTCTTCATGAGCTTTTCTTACTTCATTCTTGCATGTGTTTCTTTTTATACAATCTTTCTGCCTTTCTACCTCAACTTCAACTGTTCTTATCATCATCCTTGGGTCCTGGAAGCCTTTTATCTCGACCCTCTTGCTTCCTTGAATAGAGAGATTGAGGTCTTGCCTGATTGTGCCTATGCCTCGCTTGACTTTGCATGCTCTTAAGATATCTCCTATTTTCAGAGCAGCTTCTTTTATCTGTTCTGCTGAATGAAGGTCAGGAGCTGTAGCAATCTCAACAAGAGGGATTCCTAATCTATCTAGCCTATAGACTTTTGTATTTGGATTTTCATCATCAGATGATTGCTGTGATGATTGTGATGAAGGAGAGGGCCTTGCTGCATCTTCTTCAAGCATGATATAGTCTATGCCGACTCTGCCCTCTGATGTTTCAATGAAACCATCATAGCCTATCAACAGAGTCCTTTGAAATCCACTTGTATTTGAGCCATCTATCACTGTTTTCCTCATGACTTGAGCTATAGGAAAGATTCTGCAGTTCATCAATAAAGCTATTTGAAGCGCTATTTTCAGAGCTTCTTTATTTATCTGATGTGGAGGTTCTTCATCAAGCTCAACTAGACAATTTGAGTCTTTATAGAATTCATAGACAAATTCCTTGTCTCTCTGCTGCTCATAGGCAGCTGCTTCATCAATCTTTCCTGTCTCGCCTGTGACTGCTTTCATCTTCCTCTTTATTCTTTTTGAGGGTTCATCCTGTCTAAGGATAGAGGGGCATGAACAGAATAGTTTATGAGAATCAAGTTGCTGATGGATCTCTAGGCCTGATTTCAATCCTATTTTCTTATAGTCTATTGCATCGTGTGCCATGAAAGAAATATGTTTATCGAGCTTATAAATTTTTATCTATGTCTCGAGGCTCTTGGGCTATGACTGAAATATCCTCGACCATCTGAAGCTCTTATCACTCCCAAGACTTCGGGTCTTGGCCATCCGGATGGAGGTTCGTAAGTCCAAATAGTCACATCAACAGGCGCGCTGTTTTTGTCAGCGATCGTGCCTTTGTAATGGAACTCACAGCCAAAATCTTTAACATAGGATACTTTTAAATCATCTGATCTGGGTCTTCTTTGTTCAGCTTGAAACTCTGCTCTGCCTTTTTGTACGATTCTATGGATGCCTCGCATCGCTCTAGAGTATGCTTGATTCACCGGAGTTCTGTCTCTCCTGCTACGCAATTGTGCGAATCTGTCTATATCTAGAAGAGTTCTATATGGCCCTATTTCATCTTCATTGATGCCAGATATATTTCTTAGAATAGAAAGTGTAAGGTCTCTTTGGATCATGAATGATAATCCTGGCGGAGAATCCATCCTATCTTCAATCCTTGTTGTCTTTGTCCTCGTCTCTGCTTTCTCTATTGTCATCTTTTTATTGGTTTTATGGGTTTTTAAAACTACTTGCACGAAGGATGAACAAGTTCTTTTGTATGATATCCTGTTCTTCCGCCATCGAAGCCAAGTTTATGGGTAGAGGTGTCATAAAGACAGACAAACTCTGGTCCGAGTCTTGCCCAATTATCTGGATGCTGCTTGAATATCGGGTGGGCTCGTGCACTGTAGGTGGATACTTTTCTTAGTCCAACAGTAGATGCTAAACATTCTGCGACATGTAAAAGGCCGATTCCCAAAGGAGTTTTTTTAGGTAATTCTGCATTTCTGCAAGCCTGTATTTGCGAAACAACCATTTCATCATTTTGTACCCAAAAACCCATGACTGCTGCTAAATTAAATTCTCCTCTCCTATCTGGATTAGTATCTAGTTTTGAGATTCCGATTGAAAATGGGGCGTCAGAAATAACACCGCTTCCTCGATACCCGCCTGGAACAAGTGTCCCAACTCCGAAGTTTCCTGATAGAATATATCCTTTTAGATTCTCCCCACTGGGGAAGAATATATTTGAAGGTTCTCTTCCGAGAACCGCTAACAAATTTGGTTGTTGTGAACAAACTGTTTCGAGTTTTGATGCAACATCCGGGACCACCCCCATAGAAGTGCAATACTGACTGATTAATCCAGGCATAAGTGTAAAATGTGGACTTTCAATAAGTGGGACAATTGAAAGAGGGTCTTTATTTGGTTTTTTTCTCAATAAATCTGTTTTACTTTCATAATAGGAATCTACCCTATCTGCTGCCCTATTATATATGTCCTCGAGTGCAATAAGCCAGATGTTTTGTAAATCTTCTCCAGACACAAGAGTTCTACCTTCCATTAAAACAGGAAAGACTTCTTCATATAGGAACTCTCTCAATTCAGCGAATCGTCCCTGACACTTCACTCTTGACTTTGGTTTTTCTTCTGCCATTTTATGGAATACAAGAAAGGTTCGAGGCTTTATAAGGCTTTCTATTTGTCTCTACTGTATAGTTACATTAAAAACAACTGAGAAAAGTGCTCCCGCCGAACACCCAGAACTTTTGTCCAGAATAATGAGCATTTTTTTATTCTGTGCAACTTATACAAGTTTTAGGATGCACTTCTTTATATATTTTTCTATTCTCGACGTTAGAAAGAATCTTTTCAAGCATAAGTTCTATCCTTGCTAATCTAGAATCATCTCTTAATTTTCTTCTGCAAAATTCAGAAATAATCAGGCCTTCTTCTTTTGCTCTTTTAGTTATTAATTCTTTTAATTCTGAATCTAGCCATAAATGGATCTTAGTATTCTTTCTCATTTTTATTGAGTGATACTTTGTTTTGTAAATAATTCAAAAGGCTTTTTAATTTTTGTATAACATATTCAGGATCAATTTTTTCTAGGCTAATGTCCTCTGTTTTTTCTTCTGGGTCATGATAATTGTTTGGATGCATGTAATCCGAATACCTCTTAACTTTAAATAATCCCTAACTGAATTTTTAATAGAAAAAATATGATAAAAA
>CAZKFK010000052.1:0-3264 GCA_964552095.1 Candidatus Woesearchaeota archaeon
CTTCCAGTCTAAGCTTGAATTGGCAGTCGCTCTTTTTTTAGTCGAAGCTGGATTTTTTAAAAAACCTGTTGTCGGAGAGAACTATCAAGTTCCGATAGCAGGCAATGGCTTATCATATATCCAAGTTGATTTTCTTTTAAGAGAAAGAGATAAGAAACTTATTTTAGAAGTCCATCCAAAAAATGAAGGTGTTGCCAGAATCACAGGATGTTCTGATTACTATGAAGAAAGGCGCGGGGAATTAGATGAAAGAGCCTGTGCACTCGAGCTCATGGTTGTCGGTAAGAAATCAGAGCTCCAGTCTGTTTTCCACTATTTTCGTCCAGAACTTCCCAATGTAGAATATATGCGCGCAGCATCTAAGATGCGGGAGAGGCTTGACGCATATAATCCAAAACCCTTCAGAAGAGCACTAGAAGTGCTGAGGCGCAAAGAACAAAAAATAGCCACAAAACAAAAACAAGTAGATGATTCACTAGACGATGATTTTATTCCAGATGATAGTGTTGATGAAATACCAAGAGACCAACCAGATGATATCCCCTTCTAATTAACGGAGGGGTGTTTATTCGTCCTTTTTATATCAGTTAGAACTTATTTTCTCTTGCAGGTTTGTGCCTGAAGGCACGGGCAAGATTAAGCTTTTAGCAGAATACTCCTCACCATCATACATCTCAATAGAATCTCTTTGCTTTCAAGAGCGTTCCCGAGACGCCAACGCATTTCATCTTCACACATTTATCTGAGAACAAAGTCAAGCTTGTCTTGACATAATCAACATATTTTGTAAGGACACTGACTAAGAGGATATATCTATATCCATAATGGTTCTCTAAAAAAGAAGATTTCTTAAAAGATTCGCTTTTACTATCACATACATCTGGATTCTTTTTCTCTTTTTTAAATGGTTTATTTTCGCTTTTCTCTTGAAATCCAAAGTATAATGGCCCAGCACTCGCATATCCTAATTTCCCTATGAACTCAAGAATCGCAGAATCCACAAGCGTTTTGGCATCATTTGCATTAATTCTTTCAGATGAATTGAGTTCAACAACTATGTAGTGTCTCTTCTCCTTAAGAGTTGGCTTTAGCTTGAGCTTGTCTTTCTTCATCTTAATCCTAAGAACAAGAAGCTTAAAAAACTTATTCTTGAGGGACATTAAAAGAATAAGCAACAAGCGCCCTCTCTAGTTGAGAAAAGCTAAGATTATTCGGCTGAATAGCCTTTCCTTCAACAATATCATAATCTAGAATTCCTACAACTTCCGCAAATTTTAATTGATCTTCAAAACTTATTCCTGGTTTCCCATCATACTGGGCAATTGCTGGAGCAAGTTGATTCCATGTTTTACTCTGATATGATTGATAATATGAAGAAAGATAAGAAGTCCAACGAGGAAACGCAATATCCAAAATTCCCTTAGCTAATATGCCAATAACAAAAATGTCTAGCATCATGTCTCTTATAGATTTCCAGAGCCCCCGTTCTTCATTTTTTTCATTCATTTTTCACCTCAAGGAAAAAAATACTCCAATTTTTTATTTAATTCTTCCTTCTTTTCTTGATTTTTGTAACTTTTTAGCGCCCTTTCGAGCTCATTCAAATTATAATTTCCAATGCGAAACCCATTCCCTTCAATCACCCTTGAACTTGGTATTCCTGCCCTTTTTGCAAAATCAAGTTGATCTGAGAAACTTACTCCGGGGAGAGAATCCTGATTTTCAACATAGGGCATCAATTCTCCCCATACTTGTCTTCGATTAAAACTAGGGAATAAGAAATAACCTCTAACAGGTTCATCAATAAAAATATTAAAATAAGCTAGTCCCGTGCACACAATGCCCATTGCGAGCAAATACGCTTCAAATTGTATTGCTGGATTTTTCCAGGTCCAAAATCGATATGGATTTTTTGTTTCTTTAGTTTCGTTTGTCATACATGAGTAACAACCATGCTCTACTTATAGTTTGTTCTACGGAAAGCGCCGAATAAAGAAAGGTTTAAATAATGCAAAGGACACATGTTAAAGAAGTAAAATGGATACAAAACAAGTCTTGAGAGAACTCAATCTCTCAGATAATGAAGTCGAGGTTTATCTCGCCTGCTTGAAGATAGGTCTCTCAAGCGTGATAAGGATATCAGAATTGACTGGAATCCCGAAGAGCACGTGCTATGATATCCTCAGCTCCTTAACTACAAGGGGCTTGATAAGTCAGGTCGTCAAAGAAAATATTAGGTATTTTGAAGCGATAACTCCAGAATTTCTGCTTGAAAACCTAAAACAAAAGGAGAAACGACTTAAAGAAATCCTCCCAAAACTTATCTCATTAAAGAAAACAGCATATGAGAAGCCGAAAGTCGAGTTATATATCGGAAAAGAGGGCATGAAAACAATCTATGATCAAGTTTTGAGAGAAAAAGAGTACTTGGTTCTGGGAAATCATACAAAATACTCTGAATTTTTTGATTGGTTCTCAGATAATTTCATCGCCAAGAGAGTAGAAGCTAAGATAAGGTGCAGATATATCTCAGAAGATTCAGAAATAGCCAAAAAAGTCAAAGAAAAGGACAAGAAAGAGCTAAGAATAACGAAGATAAACAAGCTGATGAATGCTCAGAATGCAGAATTTTATGTATTCGGGAACAAAGTAGTTTTTATAGTTTATAGCAAAGGCGAACCCATCGGCATAGTCATAGAGAATTCAGATATCGCTAAACTACAGAGAATGATGTTCGAAGAGCTCTGGAAAAAATCTTAAAGAGCACGAGCCCTTCTAACTTGAAAATACTCTAAAAATCTTTCATTCGCAGAAGTATTTGCGTAAGTGACGATCTCTACAGCGGGAGTCTTTTTTTGTGGATATCTTACACTTCCAAGGACAATTCCTTCAAATCCAAATGCATCAAATACCATCATCCTCATAAATCCCACCCCCTGTCCACTCTCAGCCCCTTCTATTGGCGCTCCAGCAGGAATCACTTTATCTTCAAGTTCAGACATCTCTTGATTGAGTCTTGCTCTAGCATCAGCATGATCCCTCTTCGCCATTCGGACAAGATATCTATTACGGATATTGGTTCCACTAGGAACCTCGATCTTTCCTACATGAAGACATCTTAATGCTTCCGCAGTCATCGCTCTAGTCATTTTAGTTGTTATGTTTCCCCCATACCTATCCTAGAACCCTTTTTAAATCTTATATCCCCGCATCCAGAAAGCTCTTCTCTATGACATCATCGGGCCAGCCAGCCTCGCTCAGCTT
>CAZKFK010000052.1:3364-4537 GCA_964552095.1 Candidatus Woesearchaeota archaeon
TGTGTAGCATTATAATCTGGATTGCATCCATTAGTATCTCGCATTGTCCTTCTCTGGACATTATTGATGCACTCGCTCCAAGGAGTTATGTTTATCCAGTTTGAAGTGCATCCCCCGCCCTGGCCTCCATCTCCAACTATAAATGGAGCGAATTTCTCGAATATCATGCAAGAGCTTAGAGCATTTCCTTCATCATCATAGCAAGGATAAGGATAACTTACAGGGCTGTACTGATACCTGACTTTCAATGAATATGTTCCATTCTGATTAGGAGCTCTTAGAGTTATAGATGATAAGTCGAGGGTATAAGATACAGGCTCGCCATCGCTATATGCTAGAGTATACCCTTTGCCTACTATTCCTTCATAACACTGGTCGTACAATCCATCAGCAGGTGTCTTGACCCCATCTACCCACGCTTGGCATTCATCAGAAGTCCTGTTCTTTTTATCATAATTATCTGATTTCGCTATGAACTGAGTCAATTTCAGGGTCTGGGTATCAGAACAGCTTGACCAGCATTCATAGTCTGTTGAGCAGTTCAATTGCTGCCCATAATAAGTTCCGAATCCTGTTCCAGTCAAGCAGCATTTTCTTCCTGCTTTTGTACAATTTGTTTCAGGCAGTGTACTGTTCTTGAACAGATTGACATATTCAACAAATACTTTCTGTCCGTACACAGTTCCATCGCCTTTTGTCCTCTTCTTAGATATGACTTTTATCTCATTCACATAATCATTCTTCGTTTCAGTTCCGAACTTAAGCTGCCAGTCATTGATAAGGAATCTGCTGTCTTTAGCAAGAATAACTGTTCCTTCAGAAGGGATTGAAGGGCCACTTGGCTTAGAAGCAATTAAATTAATATATTTGTCTGTTGCGCTCTCTATTGGAACTGAATTGCACTCATACATCTCGCTGGTTGCCAGAGGATAGTAGTAGTGCAAACTTCTTGAGGTATTGCTTAAAACAACTATCTCAAATGCACAAGGTTCAAGCGCTCCATTCTCGCCCTCAATTTGTTCATATCCAAAAGACCAATTTATCCTGATACTCTCGCCAGCTGCTCCTGGCCGATACTGGGCTGCATTCTCTGCCCATGCAATATCAACCTGGCATGCACCATTACTACATTGTGCATTATTTGCGAAGTTGCTGTGACTGAAGCATGCAAAA
>CAZKFK010000053.1:0-4529 GCA_964552095.1 Candidatus Woesearchaeota archaeon
AAGGCAATTGCACATAACTTAAGGCTTAGTTCATTAGAGATTTTCAACTAAGCCGAATAGACATGTGGCTTTATAAAGCTTTCGCTTTGTTGTAACTTAAAAGTAATTATATATAGCTAGATATTGATAATTTTTATATATATACATATATATAAAAATACAAAGGTTTATAAGGACCATGTTCTAAATATCTTTATGTTATTAAGCAAGAAAGCAATTATAGGTATAAACGAAGAATTTGAAAATGGACATGTCATAAATGGAAATAGTCTAGACTATGCGATTGGTGTTGCAAGGAAAACAGAAAATTGGCTTAAAGCACTAGCCATCGTTGTCAGAGCTATTTTGATAGACCATATATTTGAGGAAGGAAATAAAAGAACTGCGGCAGCGGTTATTGCGACATGGCTAGATATGGAAAATTTACATTATGATAAGACAATGATAAACAAATTGATTGTTAAAATACTCAAAAAAAATATAAAAAACTTAGAAGAAATCATGGGGTTGATAAAAAATGCAACACACACAGAGTGAGGAGTACAGCAAAGACGATAAAAAATTTTTAGAAACAGCAAAAAGGATTATCAAACACAATCCAGAAATGTTTGAAGCTTTAATGGAATTTGAAAGGACAAAAAAAATACCTAAATTAACTAGAAAGGAAAGGATTAGCATCACAATAGATTCCGATTTAATGAGGAAATTTAGAGATTGCTGTAAAAAGAACAATAAGGTCATGTCTAGAGTGCTTGAGAAATATATGCGCCAAGAACTAGGCATGAAAAACTAGATTATGAGAATCTCTTCACATAAAACTATTCTAAGTATATGGCGGGCTTGCCTGGCTTCGCCTTCTGGGCTTTGTTCTGAGGATCTATCTTGTTCTTGTCATTTACTGCAAAGATTTCCAGAGATAAGTTTATTGACTTCTCAATAGTATTTTTGCTATCTTTATATGTTGATAGCTCATTAGGAATTACATATAGATACAGCCTCTTTGCTTCTTTGTTCTGCTTTTCTTTTACAATCCTTATTATATTCTTTATATCTTCTAGAGTTTTCTCGACTTGTTCTTCTTGTTTCTCTATGTTCTCATTTATCTTGCCTTCATTTGCTTTTGGCCAAGACTCAAGGGAGATGAATGTCTTATTTCCAAGAGCGTGCCAGAGCTCTTCTGTGATATGAGGACAGAATGGATGCAAGAGTTTCAAGAAAGACTCTGCATCTTGTTTTGAGATGCTTTTTTCATCTTTTTCATTCTCTTGCTCGATTGCCTCGAAAAGCTGTCGAATCTTTATGACTGCTAGATTGTATCTGAATAAAGAAATGTCTTCTGTTATCTCTTTTATTGCCTTGTTCATCTTTGATTCTATTTTTGGGCTTGATTTTGATGAGAATCTATTTTTGTTTGTGTTGAAATAGTTCATTATCTTGTTGATTATCCTCAATGAGCCTTCAATTCCAGATGCACTCCATGAAACATCTTTATCTGGGCTTGCCATTGACACTAAAAATAACCTTGCTGTGTCAATCCCATATCTCTTTGAGACTTCTTCTGGAAGAACTACATTTCCTCTGCTTTTTGACATCACAAAGCCATCTTCGCCATGTAACATTCCTTGATTGAACAATAGTTTAGCTGGCTCATCAATCTTCAATAAGCCAATGTCTCTCAAGAACTTTGTATAGAATCTGAAATAAATCAGGTGCATGCAGGCATGCTCTGCTCCGCCTATATAGATATCGACTGGTGTCCAATAAGCTGCTTTCTTTTTATCGAAAATCTCCTTGCTGTTCTTTGGGTCAGTGTATCTTAAGAAATACCATGATGAATTAACGAATGTGTCCATTGTATCTGTTTCCCGAGTTGCTTTGCCCCCGCATTTTGGGCATCTTGTATTTATGAACTTTGAATCATCAACAAGAGGATTCTTCTCTGACTTGAACTTGATATCCTCTGGAAGTATGACTGGGAGATCTTGTTCAGGAACAGGGACTGCGCCGCATTTATCACAGTAGATGATTGGAATAGGTGTCCCCCAGAATCTCTGTCTTGAGATGAGCCAGTCTCGAAGCTTGAACTGAGTGACTTTCTTGCCAAGTTTGTGTTTCTCAAGATATTTTGTTATCTCTTCGATTGCTTTAATGTTGTTGAGGCCTGAGAATTCTTTAGAGTTCATCAAAATTCCTTCATTGGTGTAACAGACAAATCTGTTATAAAATGAATTTTGATTCAGCATATCCCAGACACTCTTGTATTTTCTCACTAATGGCTCAAGTTTTTTGAATATCTCAAAATTTTCCTTATCTTTTTCCAAAAAGTTTTCTATAACTTGTTTATTATAGACATAGAGATTCCTGTTTCCTATAATTTCTACCCAAAAATTCTTTTTCAGATATTTCTTTACCAGCCCAACATAGTTATCAATCTGGTCATTTTTGAGGATGACTCCGATATGCTCTCTATTGTTGCTGCTCAAATGAACTCCAAATTGTATATTATTTTTTTTCAGTTCTTCTTTAAATCCTTGCTCAACACTTCCGCCCAAGACAATTGATTTTGAGATTGGGGGTTTGATGACTTGTTTTATGGGGATGCCGTACTTTATCGCGAACTCAAAATCTCTCTGGTCGTGAGCTGGAACAGCCATGACCATGCCTGAGCCATAATCTGCAACAACAAAATTTCCTACCCAAATCGGAATCTTTTCTTTTGTGATTGGATTTATCGCATAAGAGCCTGTGAACGCACCCTCTTTATCAAGTTCATCATTGAGTGCTTTGTCTTTCTCGCTTGTGGATTTTATTTTTTTTAGGAAAGCTTGGACTTCTTTTTTCTGCTTCTCTGTGACAAGTGACATGAGCTTCGGATGCTGAGCGCTGATGACCATAAAAGTCACACCATAGATAGTGTCAGGCCTTGTCGTGAAGATAGGCCATCTTTCGCCATTTATCTCAAAAACAATTTTTTCAACTTCTGGTTCTTTTTTTCCATTAAAATGACTCTTTATTCCTTCTGCTTCAATTAATCGAACATTCAAATTTTTAGCCAGCTCTTTGCCATGCGAAAAAGGTACTATGTGGTCATTTATGCAAGAGAGGATCACTATCTCATCAACTTTGCTTTTTATTTTTTCATAATCAAAATTCCAATCACAATAATTTTCTAGTATGGATATTATCTTTTTATCTTTAATTTCAGGTTTAAATTGGGGTCTTATCGGAGGAGCTATCATAACTAATCTTTTTATTTTATTTTTAATTTTTGGAAGAATTTTCATTGCAAGAACAGCCCCTAATGAATGCGTAACTAAAACCGTGTTTTCTTTAAAATTATAGTTTTTTAGAATATAATTCTCTTGCTCCTTCAAGTTGGGATTATTTGTATTTGGCAGGTCTGGTGCAAAAACGACTTTTCCTTTTCTTTTTTCAATTTCTTGTTTTAACTCTTCCCAAAATGCACTTTTAAAATTATCCTGAAATGCATGCAAGAATACAAATTCAGAATTTTTGATATCTCTATCTGAATTTTCAATTTCAAAAACAATCTCTGTTCCATGACTCTTGCCAATCCAGTTCTTCTGCATTGCCCTGATTCTCTCAGGCCATTCTTTCAATGAATCTATGCTGTTGTAGAGTTCATCTGCATACTCAGTTATCTTGAAGAACCACTGCTCAAGCTGCTTGAGCTCAACATCAGTATCTTTGTGTCGCCAACACTTGCCATCATGGACTTGTTCATTTGCAAGGACAGTATTGCATTTTTCGCAGAAATTGACTGCTGCTGTTTTTCTATATGCAAGACCTTTCTTGAACATCTGCAAAAAGAGCCACTGGTCCCATTTGTAGTAGTCGGGGCTATGGGACATGATGAGCCGTGACCAGTCATAAGATAATCCCAGCTCTTTCATCTGTCTCATGTAGTTCTTGATAGCTTCCTCTGTAAATTTTTTAGGATGAGACTTAGCTTGGATAGCTGCATTTTCAGCAGGAAGGCCGAATGAATCAAAGCCCATTGGATAGAGAACATTGAAGCCCTGCATCCTCTTCATCCTAGATTGAATGTCTCCTATAGTATAGTTCAGGGCATGACCCATGTGCAATCCCGAGGCTGATGGATAGGGATACATCTCAAGGACATAGCATTTTTTTCCTTTTCCTTCTCTTGCCTCAAAGATTTTTGATTTTTCCCATTCTGACTGCCATTTCTTCTCGATTTGTGAAAAATTGAATTGAGAAGAAGCATCTTGAGATAGCTTATCAATTTTAGGCAAAGATATCTTGTGCTGCTGCACCTTTGCCGCAATCTTAACTTTAACTTTCTTCTTTTCTTTTTTCATCTTATTATATATAGTATCAGATATGGGACATTTAAAAGTTTGTGTTTTTCTTGATGCTCGATGTCATGCTATACCACATGATGGTGTTCTAATTACAGAGTTACTAATAAAAGATAGTGATTTTAAAAAGATTTTTAAAGGTTAGCAAGAAATCCAGCGGAGCGGTGTCCACTTTAGTGGACGGAT
>CAZKFK010000054.1:0-4500 GCA_964552095.1 Candidatus Woesearchaeota archaeon
GAATTATATATTAAAGTTATTTAAAAAGAAGTTCTATAAATAATTACTTATCCCAAACAAGGAATGTTTAGTCAAACACATTCCTGGGCTTTCTCTTTTCCTTTTGTTTCCATCTCTCAAAATAAGTTATCATCTTGAGGTCAGGCTTCTTTTTTACACTTGGCTTTTCAAGAGGATACCCGATAGGCAACAATGCTTCGACCTGGGCCCAATCAGGCAAGAAAACTATCCTTTTTACAGCGTCCTCATTGAGCCAGCCTATCCAGCATGTCGAGAGCCCTAAGTCAACAGTTTTCAGGATCATGTTCTCAATAGCTGCTCCTGCTTGCTGCCTAATAAAGGTTTCTGCCACTTTTCCATAGCTCCTGACAGCATGCTCTTTTTTCGAATACACGACTATGACATACTCTGCCTCAGCAATGAAAGGCTGCTGGGCAGCATTCGCAAGGAGCTTGATTTTTTTCTTATCCGAGACAAGTATTAGCCTGACAGTGAATATATTTCCAGACATCGGGCTGTATAGGGCAGCCTCGCAAATCTCGCTCACTTTCTGCAGAGAGACTTTTCTCAAAGAATATCTTCTGACGCTCCTCCTTTGCTTTAAAACCTCATTCAATTCCATATTTTTTCATAGGCATCTGGATATAAAAACCTTTTTAAACCCAAAGAAAATACTCTTTTCCATGATAAAATGTGCAGACATTTATGGAATAGTAAGAAATTGGGCTGATTTTGAATATCGCCCAAGACCAGATATGGACCTCGCTCCATTAAGGGCAGGCGAAGTAGACCGCGTAGCATATGCTCGAGCAAGGTCCCTTCTAGTCAGGACATGCAGTGAAATTTGGGCTTGGTACCCCTCACAAAATGGTGTATTGACAATTGAAAGAAAGCAAGAACCCTTAAGAGGAGTCAGGTGGAACATCGGCTCGGGTTTGCATAGAGGATATACTCTAGAAGAATCTGTAAGAAGAGCTGCTATCAAAGAGGCTGGCTTAGAGATGGAAGAAAATCTTTTCATGCTTAGTCCGCCTATGATGGGTTTCTGGGAGAGAAGCCCGATAGAGAGTCATCCAGACATGATCGGCATGCCAAAGGGCATTCAAGATTTTTCTGTAGTCCTATTTGGAAGAGCAAAATCCGACAGTGAAGTCAGGCTGGATGATACAAGTAAAGAGTATCATATCCTTACAGAAGGGGAATTCCTAAGAGATTCTAAGAGTTTTCACCCATATCTGCAAGAAGTTCTCCCAGTTGTTTTCGATATCGGAACAGGGCGTGTTGTCATCCCTGAAGTCGGCAAGCGGATTAGACCACCCAAAAAATCTCGCAGATAAACCGATAAAGAAAACCTTAAAAGTTGAGAATTCTTGAGTTTATATGTTATACTTAGATTTAGCGAGAGTTTATGAAGAACTCGAAAAGACAACGAAGAGGCTTGAAAAAACACACCTCTTGTCAGAATTTTTTAAGAAAATCCCAAAAAAAGAATTAAAGGACTTAGCTTATCTTGTCAAAGGCAAAGTCTTTCCTGACTGGAACGAATCTGAAATAGGAATCTCTTCTCAATTAGCTATCAAGGCAATAAGCAAATCAACTGGTTCAAGTGAGACAGAACTCATGAGAAAATGGAGAAGCATTGGAGACCTTGGCAGGGTTGCAGAGGAAACCATCAAGACAAAGAAACAAAGGACTTTGTTCTCTGCTAAACTCAGAACAGAGAAGGTCATAGAAAATTTAAGAAAAGCAGCCAGCTTGCAGGGTCCAGGAACTATTAATAGAAAAGTTTCTCTTGTCGCTGAACTCCTGACTGTTTCAGAGCCTATTGAAGCAAGATATATCATACGAACCCTATTAGAAGAGCTCAGGATAGGGGTGGCAGCCTCGCAAATCTCGCTCACTTTCTGCAGAGAGACTTTTCTCAAAGAATATCTTCTGACGCTCCTCCTTTGCTTTAAAACCTCATTCAATTCCATATTTTTTCATAGGCATCTGGATATAAAAACCTTTTTAAACCCAAAGAAAATACTCTTTTCCATGATAAAATGTGCAGACATTTATGGAATAGTAAGAAATTGGGCTGATTTTGAATATCGCCCAAGACCAGATATGGACCTCGCTCCATTAAGGGCAGGCGAAGTAGACCGCGTAGCATATGCTCGAGCAAGGTCCCTTCTAGTCAGGACATGCAGTGAAATTTGGGCTTGGTACCCCTCACAAAATGGTGTATTGACAATTGAAAGAAAGCAAGAACCCTTAAGAGGAGTCAGGTGGAACATCGGCTCGGGTTTGCATAGAGGATATACTCTAGAAGAATCTGTAAGAAGAGCTGCTATCAAAGAGGCTGGCTTAGAGATGGAAGAAAATCTTTTCATGCTTAGTCCGCCTATGATGGGTTTCTGGGAGAGAAGCCCGATAGAGAGTCATCCAGACATGATCGGCATGCCAAAGGGCATTCAAGATTTTTCTGTAGTCCTATTTGGAAGAGCAAAATCCGACAGTGAAGTCAGGCTGGATGATACAAGTAAAGAGTATCATATCCTTACAGAAGGGGAATTCCTAAGAGATTCTAAGAGTTTTCACCCATATCTGCAAGAAGTTCTCCCAGTTGTTTTCGATATCGGAACAGGGCGTGTTGTCATCCCTGAAGTCGGCAAGCGGATTAGACCACCCAAAAAATCTCGCAGATAAACCGATAAAGAAAACCTTAAAAGTTGAGAATTCTTGAGTTTATATGTTATACTTAGATTTAGCGAGAGTTTATGAAGAACTCGAAAAGACAACGAAGAGGCTTGAAAAAACACACCTCTTGTCAGAATTTTTTAAGAAAATCCCAAAAAAAGAATTAAAGGACTTAGCTTATCTTGTCAAAGGCAAAGTCTTTCCTGACTGGAACGAATCTGAAATAGGAATCTCTTCTCAATTAGCTATCAAGGCAATAAGCAAATCAACTGGTTCAAGTGAGACAGAACTCATGAGAAAATGGAGAAGCATTGGAGACCTTGGCAGGGTTGCAGAGGAAACCATCAAGACAAAGAAACAAAGGACTTTGTTCTCTGCTAAACTCAGAACAGAGAAGGTCATAGAAAATTTAAGAAAAGCAGCCAGCTTGCAGGGTCCAGGAACTATTAATAGAAAAGTTTCTCTTGTCGCTGAACTCCTGACTGTTTCAGAGCCTATTGAAGCAAGATATATCATACGAACCCTATTAGAAGAGCTCAGGATAGGGGTGGCAGATGGAACAATAAGAGATGCGATTGTCTGGGCAGCTTTTGGGCATAAGATAGGCATAAAATATGATGTGAAAGATAATGACCTTGAACTTGATGATAAACAAAGGGAGAAATATGAGCACTATGTCAAGATTGTCCAAGAGGCTTTTGATAAGGCAAATGATTTTGGTGTTGTTTTAGAGTCAGCTTTTTCAGGCGAGAATTCCTTGAAAAAAATAGAACTTGAGGTCGGAAGGCCTGTCAAAGTCGAGCTCTGCCTAAAAGTTGACTCTATCAAAGAGGGCTTTGACAGGGTCGGCAGTCCAGCAGACATTGAATTGAAGTATGATGGTTTCAGGATGCTTATCCATAAGACCCCTAATAATAAGATAATAATCTATACAAGAAGATTAGATAATGTGACAAAACAATTTCCAGAAGTCGCGAAATATGTTCAAGAGCATGTGTCCGGAAAATCATTCATCATAGATGGCGAGGCAGTAGGGTTCAATCCGAAAACACATAAGTATAAGCAATTTCAGGATATCTCGCAGAGGATAAAGAGAAAATATGACATAGAGAAACTCGAGAAAGAATTGCCTGTTGAAGTGAATATCTTTGATATAATCGATTATAATGGCGATGATATGATAGACAAGCCCTGGCATGAAAGAAGGAAATTGCTTGAAAAGATAATAAAGCCTCTGAAATGGAAGATAAAACTTGCAGAGAACATCGTGACAGGAGATGAAAAAGAAGCTCAAGATTTCTATAAAAAAGCCTTGAAAGACGGCATGGAAGGCATTGTGATGAAAGACATGAATTCAAAATATCAGCCTGGCTCAAGAGTCGGCACATGGGTCAAGTTCAAGCCAGTTCAAGAGCCTCTTGATCTTGTAATAACAGGAGCAGAGTATGGCAAAGGCAAGAGAGCTGGCTGGTTCTCATCATTCATCTTATCGTGCAGAGGCGAGGGGAAGTTCTTGGAGATAGGCAAAGTAGGCACAGGAGTCAAGGAAAAAGCAGACCAGGGTCTTTCATTTGAGGAACTGACTAACTTGATTAAGCCATTGATAACGCATCATTCAGAGACAAAAGTCACAATCAAGCCGAAGATTATCGTTGAAGTCGCTTATCAAGAGATTCAGATAAGCCCGACATATGAATCTGGCTATGCTCTAAGGTTTCCAAGGATAATCAAGCTCAGGGAAGACCAGGGCATCCATGATGTCCGTTCTTTAGAAGAAATAAAAGACACTTTCAAGAAACAAGGAGCTAAGAAGCTCAA
>CAZKFK010000055.1:0-4498 GCA_964552095.1 Candidatus Woesearchaeota archaeon
TTTAATAAAACAAAAGCAAAAAAAGTTGTTTAATCCCCGACAAACTTGAATCTTGGAACTTTTTTTCCTTGAACTTCAACATCCTCAATGAACATCTTCTTCGATCTGACCCAAAGAGCATTTGGTCCGAATTCAGGAGACACGAACAAAGCTCGATAAAACACAAGCTCCTCAAATGTCTCAGAATTATGTCCAACACCTATGACTTCATAGTACTTGCCTTTATAATGAATATACTTTCCTGGCTTGATTTCTTTTTCCTTTGTTTCTTCTATTTTTTCTTTATTTTCCATTTTTTATAAAATTATTAACAAGTCTCCTGATTTCTTCGATTGCACCAAGGTGCGATTTATATGAACAATTTGATTGATCATCAACTTTCCAAAAAATTACTTTCTTCATATCAACATAGCTTGGCAGTGCCTCTTTGTCAACAAAAGAAATAAGCTTATCCGCCCTATCTGTCATTTCTTTGGTCAACTGAATCGGCTTGCTATCAGATGTATCAAAACCATTCTTTTTCATAGTTTTAATCGATATCTTCACACTAGGGGGGTCTATCTTTTTATTTTTTTCAACTGAGATTCGTTCAATTGTCTTATCTTTTAAATCCAGCTCATTTATAGAAGTCCCTGCACTCGAAGCATCCTTTGTTCCAGTCATAGAATTATAATAAAGCGCCGCAAATCTGCTTCTTTCAACATTTGCTCTGCAAATAAACAAGATTTTCATTTTATGCAAAAATCAGTAGCACGATGAAAAGCCCAATCAGACCTCCAACTGTGAGATAGGGCATTGCAGGATATGCTTTATCCTTTGCTTTGAAAAGCAGGAATGATAGGGCAGCCAGGATAAAGGCAAGACATATGAAGTAAGCAAGAAGGCCATAAGCCAAGAAGATAGTGCCTAAGAAAACCATTGGAATCGCGATATCTCCTCCTCCCAAAGCAGCGACTCTCACTTTTATCTTCTGCAACTTCGATATTTTCTCTTTCTTTGATTTCATGGCTTGGGCTTGTTTTATCTTAGCTCTGTCTTCTTTCTTGATATAAGGGATAAAAAACCCGCTGAATACTTTAAGATGCTTTACTTGGAAGTTCGCAAGGCCAACCATGTAATTGCTTCTCCAAACTGATACTATATCATATATTGAGATAGCAAGAAGCAGGGCAGTTGCCACAACTACATTCAGTATAGGCAGCAGCACTATCGAGAATCCAGGATAGATAAAAAGCTCTGTCAGATTATGGACTATGAGCTGTCTTCTGAATATCTTGAAATAAGTCAAGACAATTGATAGAGGAACTCCAATCAGCTCTGCAAGAGAGAATCTGATTTTCCAGATAGGGATAAGGACATGGCCAATAAAAGGGTATAATAACAAGGTCAGGGCAATAGAGAGGCATATGAAGACAACAAAAGCGAACCACCCTTTTATGACAGGAACAACACCGATTCTTGTCAGTATAAAAAATAGCACAATTGCAACAGCAATAGCTATAAGCACATTGATGATTATCTTGACAAAATCAATAGGTGCTTTGGCCTCTACTGGCGCAGACACAAAATCCATGACAGTCGCATTCGGCTGTTCAGGAAGGGTTATGTTCTTGTCCTTAAGTTCCTGAATCTTATTCTGATAGCTCTTGCCAAAATTCTGGTCATACAAGCTGAAAAGCAACAATCCTATCAGCTGGGAAATCAAGAATGCCACAATGACGATTAGAGTTATCTTGACAGTATGTTTCATTTTGAGGTAAGGTGTATCTCAAATTTATAAAAAAGCGCATTAATGCTATATAAAGCGCACAATTGGATTAGTTTATCTTCTTTAACTCTTTTTGTCGAAAAAAGTTTATAAATGTTTGTTGCCTAACAAAATCATGGAAAATGAGGTAAAGGTAACACCCTACGAAGTCAAAGGAATTCTAGATGATGCAGAATATAAAAGGCTTGCAAAAGAATTCGGCCTTCAGAATATTGATGAAGCCCTCTTGAATAGGATAAAGAAACATACAAAAGACTTGCATTTCATGCTAAGAAGGGGTGTATTCTTTACACATAGAGACCTTGGCTGGATCCTTGATGAGTATGAAAAAGGCAATAAATTCTTTCTCTATACTGGCAGAGGTCCTTCAGGAGGAACACACATAGGCCATCTCTTGCCTTGGATTTTGACGCACTGGCTTCAAGAGAAGTTCAAAGCGGATTTATGGTTTCAATTGACAGATGATGAGAAATTCATGTATCGCCCAGACCTTAGTCTTGAAAAAGTCAAAAAGCTTACAGAAGACAATATATTAGATATAATTGCCCTGGGTTTTGACCCTAAAAAGACACATATAATTGTTGATACAAAAAATTCTAGAACATTGTATCCAGAGGCAATCAAAGTCGCAAAAAAAATAACATTCTCCACAACAAAAGCAGTCTTTGGCTTTACAAATGAAACAAATGTCGGCTCAATATTCTTTACAGCAATGCAGGCTGTTCCAGCCTTCCTCCCATCAGTATTAAAAGGCAAAAATATCCCTTGCTTGATTCCTCTTGGCATAGACCAAGACCCTCACTTCAGGATTGCCCGAGATGTCCTGCCAAAGCTTGGTTATTTTAAGCCCTCAATAATGCACAGCAAGTTTCTTTCAGGCCTAAAAGCTTATGGAGGAAAGATGTCAACTTCTGACCCAGATTCAACTATATGGACAACAGATACTCCAGAACAAGTCAAGAAAAAAATCCTGAAACACGCTTTTTCAGGAGGCCAAGCCTCTATCGAAGAACATAGAAAAAAAGGAGGCAATCCTGATATTGATGTCTCATATCAGTGGCTCAAATATTTCTTCGAACCAGATGATAAAAAGTTAAAGAAGCTCCATGATGATTACAAATCAGGCAAGCTCTTGACAGGAGAGCTTAAGGCCTATCTCGCTGATAAGATAAATGCTTTCTTGAAAGAGCATCAAAAGCGCAGAGAAGCTGCGAAGAAACAAGTCGACAAGTTCATGTTCAAGGATTAAAATGCCAAGAATTTTAGTTTTCGGCGATAGCATTGTCTGGGGAGCAGATGATTTTGAAAAAGGCGGCTGGACAGATAGATTAAAAGTCTATTATCTAAAAAAAGCAAACCCCGATGAAGCGGATTTTAATGAAATTTATAATCTGGGGAATCCCGCAAAAACATCATCTGAAATTTTAAAAAATTTTGAAGGAGAACTTAAAAGAATGCTGATGAAAGAATTTTCAAAACAGAATATAATCATTATCCAAACCGGAATAAATGATTCCAGGTACATTAATAGCAAAAAATCAGTACAAGTATCAACAAAAATTTTTGAAAAAAACTTGTTTAAATTTATCAAAATCTCAAAGAGATATGTTAAAACACTGATTTTTGTGAGCTTATACCCCTTAGATGAGTCAAGATGTGACCCTGTTTCCTGGAACAGCGATCATTCGTTCAAGAACAAGTATGTGGTTGAATATGAGAGAGTTATAGAGCAAGTTTGCAAAAAAGAAAATATCTTATTTATTGATGTTTATTCAGAATTCCAAAAAACAGATTATAAGAAACTCCTTTCAGACGGCCTTCACCCCAATGCAAAGGGTCACGAACTGATTTTCAACATAGTCAAAGATTTTATAGAAAAGAAGAAGATTATCTGATTTATAAGAACCTTTATAAATTAAATTCTATACTTTTTAGCATGGGCCCGTAGCTCAGCCTGGTTAGAGCACTAGCCTTTTAAGTAGAAGGGGCATATCCCCTTTCTAAACCCTTGATAAAAATCTTGGGGAGAAAGCTAGGTGTCGTGGGTTCAAATCCCATCGGGCCCGTATTCTGATTTGAACCCTGGGTTCAAATACAGCAAACTGCTCGCAGTTTGGTGTGCCAGAAATTTTAATTTATGTGCACCATCGGGCCCGTTCTTTGAAGAGAAAAATTTAATAACAAGCAACATATAATAAAAAGGTAAAAAGAGCTAAAGATGTCCTTCATAAGAACCTTTTTCAAAGTCATTTTCGCAGTTCTCTTAGCCATATCATTAATCCTTTTCATCATAGACCTTTCATTCATAGGGACAACTTCTTATGAGAATCTTCAGCCGAGGATGACCATCTTCACAGATCAAGCCATATCCTCTTCTTTAGATCAATCTACTCCTGAAGACCTCTCCTTGTTGAAAACAATGCTCTTAGAAAATTGCTCTGGCCAGCAAGAAACAGTCTTCTCTTTAGGAGAGCAGGAGTTCCTGCCCTTGAACGATATAACTATAGACTGCTCAAAAATATCAAATGAGACAACAACAGAACAGTTGATAAATGTAGTTTCTTCAAGCGTCTTTAACACAATATATAATAAAAAATACGATTGCGCTATCCCAGATTGTCTTAGCACTATGGATAAAGATTCAAGCAACATACTAGTTCTTGTCTCAAAAAAAGCTAATGATTATTTCATGAACATAGGTATCATCTTAATCATATTGATAGTTATAAT
>CAZKFK010000056.1:0-4350 GCA_964552095.1 Candidatus Woesearchaeota archaeon
CTTTAGTAGTTCTTATGTCATCTATAGGCGAAGGCCCCTCAACTCTAAAATAAGAATCTAAGATTGTTGCACCAAAATCTCTAAGTCTTGGATCTTGACTTATTAAAAGTTGATCTCGAGCTATCGTGAATTCTTCTTGTCTATGACTTAATCTAGAATCTCCTCTTAAAAACGCATCGAGCTTCCTTCCATAAGCAGGAGTCACAATATCATCTACAGTATTCCAATCATCTCCGAAAGCATAATAGGCTCCTGCCCTTAAAATATCCCCGATTGATGAAAGTCTATCAAAATAATCTTTTACATCGACTCCTGGCAAATTGAATGAATTCATAACGCGCTAAATTTGATTGCTTTAGAAATATTATTGTTGTAATCACTATTAAGAGCATATCTCTCAAGAATAAAATATCTTTATAAACCTGTATTGCCTATATAATCATACAAAAAGAGGAAAATGAAGCAATCTGAAGATAGAGACAAGAAGAATAAAATAATCATAATCGTCCTATCCATACTGCTCGGAATATTTTTTATAGCAACTATTCTATTGGTGAGCCAGAAGCCGAACATGAGCGGAAATGTCGCACTCATCCATATAGATGGGGAGATCCTTTCAGGAAGTTCTGGGGGATATAGCCCTGGATACACTTTTTCAGATGATATAACTGGCCAGATAGAGGATGCATCAAAAAATAAGAATATCAAAGCCATCATATTTGAGATAAATTCTCCAGGAGGGTCAGCTGTCGGCTCTTCTGAGATAGCATATTCCATCTATAAAGCAAGAGTCTCTGGAAAGAAAACAGTTGCTTTGATAAGAGAATCAGGAGCATCTGGTGCTTACTGGATTGCCTCGGCTTGCAATCATGTTATTGCTCATCCCCTGTCTATAACTGGTTCTGTGGGAGTCTTGGCGTCTTATTTAGAATTCTCTGGATTATTAGAGAGGTTCAACATAACTTATGAGCAGTTGAATGGAGGGATCTATAAAGATAGTATGAGCCCATATCGTGAACTTGGGGATGAAGAGAGAGCTATTCTTCAGAATAAGATAGATATGATTCATGAGATGTTCTTGAACCAAATCGCTCAGAGCAGAAATCTTTCAGAATCCACAATAAAAGAGATTTCGACAGGGATATTCTACTTGGGGACAGAAGCAAAAGACCTTGGCTTGATTGATGAAGTTGGAATAAAGGAAGATGCTATAAAATATCTTGAAAATCAATTGAAAACAAAAATAAAAATCAGAGAATATAAGCAGCAGAGCAATTTTCTTATTGCGCTCTCGAGCGCAAGAGAACAGGTTTCTTTCTGGATAGGAAAAGGTATAGGTAGTGCCCTTGTATCGGGACAGAATCTTGGAATCAAAGCTTAAATTTTTATTTTTATTTTGCTAGAATCTCACAGCCATCTTTAGTGACAAGGATTGTGGCTTCTGCTTGGCTGACTGGGGCATGGGTTTTCTCGACGAGATGAGCGAAATGATGCAATGAACTTGCCTTTTCAAGAAGTCTTAGAGAGAAAAGAGATTTTGAACCGAATTTCTTGACAAGCCATCTAGATGAGAATGGAAGCTCTTTATACTCTTCCTCTATGAAATCAAGGATTTTTCTTGAATCACTGTCTCTGACAAGATGCTTAATCTCGAACTTATAGATCCCTGAGGGTGCGCCATCTTGAACCATGCCCTGGCCTGTTGTTGCAAAAGGCTCGATTGCGAGGACTTGACCCTCTTTTAAAGTTGTTTCTGATTTATTATCATAATTCGGGATTGTGAGGCCTGAATGAAGAAGATATTGTTTAAGTTCGTGTCCTGAAAGATTTATGATAGGAGCATAACCATATTTTGAGATTGTTGCTTGGATGGCTTGGCCTATCTTGCCTATCTTAACTCCTGGCCGTATCATCTGAATAGCTTGGTCAAGTGCTTTTTGACTTGCTTCAATCAATTTTTTATGCTCATGATTCTCTGTCAAATCTATTGAGCATGCTAGGTCTGAGATATACCCATCAATAGAAATCCCGAGGTCTATCTTAAGAAGACCATGGGCAACCTGGTCGTCATCGAAAAGAGGAGAGTTATGGGCAGCTATGTCGTCTATTGAGAGATTGATGGGAAAAGCGAATTTTGCTCCTTTCTTCTCTATAAAGGACTCTAGTTTTTCAGCAATCTCAAGAAGTCTCATCCCTGGCTTGACTATTGATCTTGCGTAAGCTAAAGTTTCTGAGCCAAGTTTGCCTGCTTTTCTCCATTTCTCTAATTCAATTGCATCCATAGATAATCGAAGTTCATATGGTTTATAAAATTATCAATAAGATTTATAAGTTTAGATTTTAATAATCTATATGACACAATTATGGTTCATCATATTCTATCCGATTGCAGTCGCTATTTTCTTGATTGCATTGTTCCTTGCCATAAGAAAATATCCTAAATACTCTATTTTCACAAGGATTATCAGTGATTTGGGCAGGAGAAATACGCTAAGCTGCATAATATACAATCGGGCAATCTCATTTTATTCTTTAATCAATCTGCCCTGGGTTTATTTCTTATATTTATATATAAATCAGCATTTTGCCTGGAGCATATTCAGTCTTTTAGGGCTGATTTGCATGGGTTTGCTATGCATAGGCGGAGTTGTTGTTGGATTCATTCCTCAAGCTGATGGAAAAGAAGGAAAGAAACACGATACATTTGCAGGAATCTCTTTTCTGGGATATATTCTTGGCTCTATTTTATTAGTCTATCCATTTATTATATCTAAACTCTATTGGGTAGTGCCCTTTACTTTATTAAGTATTGTGTTTTTTGCATTTCTTGCAAATTCATTTTTTAAATCTTATCCCTATGTTATAAGTGATGTAAGACGGCCTTTGATGAAGAACATATGCTTCTGGGAGTGGATGCTTTTCATCTCGATGATGCTGTGGCTGTTTTTAGTCTATATCGCTATGTTGACTTAATCAGATTACTATTGACGGAGAAATAAAATGTTAATTCCAGCGTGGTTCGCGATTTTTTATCTTGTGACGATACTTGTCTTTCTTGTCGTGATGTATACAGCGGGCAGTGATTTCGCTAAAAGGCCTTTTTTTAGGAGAACTGTGAGCACTTTAGGAGAGAGGGGGAGGATAGGCAATAAGATATTCAATCCTATCCTGAGCATCCTCGGAGTCCTGAATTTAGTCATGGGCTATTTCTTATCCACTTCATTGCCGAAGAACATACTAAGTTATCTCGGTCTTGGACTTCTTTTCTTGGGGGGATTCTCTAATATCTTGGTAGGGATTTTCTATAAAGGAAGGAAGTTACATGATACTCTTGCTACGCTTGTCTTTGGAGGATATCTAGCAAGCAGTTTTTTCTTGGCTTATCCATTAGTGAATTCTGAGAGGATACCTGCATGGATTCTTATTATCTTCAACTTCTTCCTATTCATATCAATAATCTTTGTCCTAGGCTCTATGAAATACAAAAGTCCTATTTGGTATAACCTGCCTAAAAAACCATTGAGGAAGAACTTTGCGTTCTGGCAGTGGATGATATTCATAGCTGCTTTCTTCTGGCTTATCATACTGTTCTTGGTCTTGATACTATCAGAAGCCTAAAAATGTCTTATTCTCCTTTCTTTTGGGACAAAATTAAGAATCTTGTTTTGAGTGAGCTTGCCACAA
This sequence comes from Candidatus Woesearchaeota archaeon, assembly GCA_964552095.1. Classification (GTDB taxonomy): domain Archaea; phylum Nanobdellota; class Nanobdellia; order Pacearchaeales; family UBA284; genus JAPLYB01. The sequence continues at coordinate 3,685 of CAZKFK010000056.1, forward strand.
CCGATTATTTCTTCTTTGTATCTTAGAAGCATGAAGGGATAAGTTGAGCTTATTTTCTCTGCAACTAGGTCTTGGCCAGATATCCAGAGCTTCATCTGCTCTTCATCTAAATCCAAGATGTTCTTCGTAGCATCCTTGAAGATGAATGAAGAGTCAAAGCTCAAGCGGAATTCAGAATCTTTCTCATTGTCCTCTTTCTTTATGAAGGCTAAGTATGTGCCTATTGTCTCAATCCTTATTGTATTCGCGAGTATCATGAGCTCGCGCTCTGATAAATCTCCTGTGAATATCCTTAGCCTTTCCTTTGAACTCTGGATTATCTGGCATCGAGGAAGACCTAGGCCATATGCCTGCTCAAGGAAATTGCTCAATTTGTCTTTATCTTTTTTTGAAAGTATTTCAAGTTTCATCTTATAGTTTCTCCATATAAATTTTTTTTATTTTAATATTGCCTACTTTTTTATAAATTACTTTTTTTCTTTTAAATCCTATGGAAGAAAAAAATCTCTCTGAATTTAAGTTGGACTTACAGATAATCCTTTTATAACCCTTTTTTCTCATAATCCCTTCTGCTTTTCCTACCAATTTTTTTCCAAATCCTCTTCTATGAAAATTAGAGTCGACAAATAACATCTTTATAATATTCTTTTCAATGCAGATATAGCC
>CAZKFK010000057.1:0-4309 GCA_964552095.1 Candidatus Woesearchaeota archaeon
CCAATTTCTAAGAACTGCTTCAAAATGTCCTAGATGCAAGTCTCCTGTTGGCCGCATTCCGCTAAGAATAACTCCCTCGTAATTTACTGTTGGCTCCATTTTATCTTGAATAGATGAAAAATAATAGGTAGTTTAATCAGGGTGGCAGAAAGAAAATGGAATCAAAATCAGAATCATCCCAAAATTGAGAGGGTCTCAAATAGAATTAAAAAAATTAGAAGAAATTCTTCATCTCTTCTCGAGCTTGGCTCAGATAATCTTTGCTTTCTTTTTCTTGATTTATAAGATACCCTATGATATCATAGGAATCTCGGTTCAGGATCCTCACAAATTGAAAAGCAAGATTCTCGTCTATTATGCCCATTATCTTGTCTTTTCTTCTTGTTATCTCTATCTTATCTATCCTCTTGCCAAGATATGCTTCATTTATCTCATCAAGAAGGAGCCGGGCTTTCTCTTTCATGAAGTACTTCAATAAAAAAAGTATCAGCGTCTTCTCATTTTTCAGGATTATCTGTGAAAAGCCGGATTCTATTTGTTTAGAGTAATTTTTTAGATATATCTCCTCTAGGAAATCGATTATCTCCTGTTCAACATCTTCAAAATATAAGAATCCTGGAGGCAATAAGATATATGTAAAGTAATCTTTTTCTTCAGATCTTATCTTCCCTAAAGCGCCAAGGTCGAATAGAGTCTTAAAAATCCTATACTTCTTGCTATAGCTGAATTCCTTTTCAAGATCTTCCTCTTTTTTAGTGAGCAACGAAAAATAAACCTGGCCTTCTTCATATCCTAGAGCCTCAGAGAGTGCATGTTTCGCTGCTTTCACCAAAAGTTGTTTTGGTAACATTTTGTTGTTGTCTTCATTTTTCCTTTCTGAATTCCTTCCAGTGCGGAGCGAGTATGGACAAGAGCCGGAGAACATTTGCTTCTGCAATCAAGTCCATATCTTTTTGGCTCTTCACCTCATCTACTTTATCCAGCAGTTCGATGTACTTATGCCAGAAAAAGTATTCTGGGTCTTGGATGCCCTGCTCACTGAACTTTCTTTTTACAACTTTCGTCATATCGATGACCAACTCAATCAATTCACTCATTTCTTTTTTTTGATCCATTTTGAGTTTTTTCCTCCCAAACCAATCAAATATAGAATATTAAAAGGTCAAAATTATATAAACCGTGGTTTTACTTTTGTGCTGAATGTTTCAGCGAAAACGCTGAAACTAAACACCTTTTATGTGTATTTATGTAAAATTTGCTCAATAGACTGACATGAAACGCTGAAACAGACCGAAAATCAAGGTATTTTGTTATTGTACTGAAACAGAAATCTTTATATAGAACTTAGGTCTTTAGATAAATGCACACAACCCAGCAAAAGATACTCGCTATCTTCAGGAACAAGGGTTCAGATGTATCTACTTCAGATATTCTTTCTTATGTTGATCCAGGAGCAGAGGACCTGCAGAATCGTATTAAAAGCATTGAGAAAGGAGAGGACCATGTTGATAGGGCAAAGCTTCTAGGATACAAAAGAGAGCTCGCAAAAAAACACAGAAAACTATTGCATCACATCAATAAACTCATAAAAAAGGGATTGATAAGGTTCACAAAGTTCAGCAGCAAGGGGCAGAAATTTTTCACTTTGAATTTGGATGATAATGAAGAGATTGTAGCTGATATAAAAGAAGGGAATGAGGACGCATATAAAAGAAGGATAGTCTTGTCAAGGCCGAGTATGCCCGCAATGCCTATCGAGGGCTATGAACAGAAAGAAATCCTTGTTAAATTTGAGTCATCTACGTTCATCGATAGATTGAATTCAGTGATAATCTTCTCAGATAAGTTCTCTAGCTTGAATGAATTATACAGTTCGACAGTAAGTTTGTTCTCCTGTATAAATGATGCAATCTGTTTAGAGGGATTTGACCATTTTTTCTATGAGAACTCTTTGAAACAACTCGTCGACTTTGTAGAGAAGCTGAATGCTGAATGCGAGGACTATGGCAAGAAGATAACTTTGAATGTAGATATCCAAAAAGCAATCGATAAAAATCTTCTTTTGGATTTTCTGAGCCTGTATGAGAAAAAACAGATTGAAAACGTCTATATCATATTCGATTCAAGTCCCGAGGTTGTAGAAGCAAATACTGACCTTTTTAAGAGGATAATCGAGATATTCTCTAGGAGCAAATCATCTTTATTGATAAAGAATAAAGAGATCCAGCCAGCGCCTTATTTTTTCGGCAGGTCCGGCCCTTATTGCCTGAATAAGAGAGAGTGGCAGTTCTATTCAGAGGAGCTAAAAAATCATAGGGTTCTTGCATGTTCACAAGCCTCTGTCTTAGTCGATGTCAACAAGCTTTTGAAAGAATATAATCAAGATACGAAGAAGTTCGATGAGTTCTTATTGAATGTAGCTAGAGCTCTGCTTGCTGCCAATACTTCTCAAAGAAGGAAAGCAGGAGAGTATTTCAGGAAAATAAATGATATAAACCGCCCTTTCGAAGCAGAATTCTCCATACTTTCAAGAAATTATGTGAGGTTCTGGAACTATAATCTTGGAAATGAACGGGAGAGAGAATTCTTTTTGAGCTTGTTAGAGCATTCTAAGAAAAAAATCGATGCTTTTTGCCATACTGAAGAGACCATCTATAGGAGCTGCGGAATGCCCACTAGATTCAGGTTGGCTTTTGCCTGTGCCTTCAAAGAAGCTTCTGAAAAATTGAGTGAAGAGTCCTATAATAAGACAGAAATCAAGAGTTTTGAGGATCTGGAGAAAAAAGAGATCAAAAAAATCCTTGGAGTAAGGGAGGCGATATGCTCTATCTTCGATGGCGGAGATAGAGTGGGAATATATAAGTCAGAGAATATCAACTTAGATGGAGCGATAAAAGAAATAGTCTTCATATTGAAGAATTATAAAATACCTCTTTTGAGCTACAATTTCAAGAGCATCAAAGGGAACTTGAAACTGTCCCATTTTTTTGCTACAAACAAAAATACTAAATAACAAAAAAATGCACAAAAATAAAGAATGGAAATCAAAGAAGAGACCCCAGTGAAGGCTTGGAAAAAAGCCCTGAAATTTATCTTGAAAGAGGGGTTCAATTATAAGGATCATGAAGGAAGGATCTGTAAAGAGGTATTGAACTTGGTGATAACAATAAGAAAACCCGAGAAAGATACGCTTGCGCCTATAGAAGAGATAAATTCTCTCAGAAAATGGGTATATCCTTCAAGCGAGGAGATTGCTTCATCTATACTAAATGATAAACTTATCTCTGGCTACTATTATACATACGGCCAGAGAGCATTCAATTTCAAATCAGGGCATGAAGGAATAAATCAAGTCGATAAATTTGTGATTCCTTTACTGAAGAAAGATCCTATGAGCAGAAAAGCAATAATAGTGTTCCATAATCCTGTCGAGGATTCTTTGCTTTATAGAAAAGAAATTCCCGGGATAGTCGTGATTGATTTTAAGCTAAGGAACAAAGTGCTTCATGTGACTGCTGTGATAAGGAGCAATGATCTTTTTTTAGGATGGCCCGCTGACTTGTATCAGGTACACTCGCTCCAGAATTATGTCGCTTCAAAACTAGAGTGCAAGGCAGGAAGCGTGACTACACTTTCAATATCTGCTCATGTCTTTGAGGAGCATCTCGACGATATACAGAAGATTCTTGGAAAGTAAATCAATTCTTCCTCTTGCAGTCTTTGTCCTTGGGACACGGGCAAGACGATTTATTGAGGTATGCTTATTGATTTATTATGTTGCCAACTTTGTGCTGATGCACTTGGCAAATTTGATTTAATGCGTCTCTTCGTACTTTCACTTGACATGGATGCACTGCACTGGGCATGAATCTTGAGCGCTCTTGTTGCAGGCCAATTCCTTCTCTGAAATTGTTGTCTTCTTTGGCTTCGCTTTTCCATCAGACCCCATAAGCCAGTTCTCTGGACAGACAGAGACGCAGGCTCCGCAGCTAATGCACTTATTATGTTCTTGAACTATCTTATATGTTTTTGCCATTTCAATAAAAATCCTCTGATTTTTGTTGTGCAGAAAAACTAAGTTTTTCTAGCATCTTTTTTTCTCTTTTTATTCTATATTGATATCAATATTGATACTTATTGATATCATGGGCATTTAAAAATCTAATTGTGATTGATTTTCTCTTTTCTGCAATTTTCTTCATAAAATCCATAAAAATAGGTATTTTATACATACAAATTAAGTAAAAAGTGCCTATTTTAAAGGTTAGCAAGAAATCCAGCGGAGCGGTGTCCACTTTAGTGGACGGAT
>CAZKFK010000058.1:0-1356 GCA_964552095.1 Candidatus Woesearchaeota archaeon
GCTTATTTCTTTCCTGCAGCAATCAATCCAAGAACCCCGCCGATGATTGTCAATATATTGGTCCCCCCAATTATACCAAAAATCAATGCAAGAATTCCTCCGGTCTTGACTTGTCTTGGATTATTTATCATAACTGCGGCAATAATCGAAACAATTCCCGAGATTATATAACTTACAGCAACTACTATCCAAACCCCAAGAAACCAGGATGACCCACTAGATTCTAGTGCTGTTTTTAACACATCCATCCCAAAAAATGATTTTCCTGCTAGGACAACCATAATCCAAAAAATCCCTCCTAAAAGATTTAGGATTCCTCCAATCAAAGCCAAAATAAATCCAACTTTTGATTCCATCTTATTTACCCCCTTTCAAATCATTAAGATTCAATAACAATCAAAGATAAGATAAATCATACTTATAAATTTTTACCTATTCAAAATTTAACATTTGCCAAGGAGAACTTCCATCAGTGATGATGACACGGTATCTTTCTGTTTGAAACTCATAAAGACCATGCTCAACAACTGCCCCAATACCTCTTCCAGGGCATATCTTCACACTTAATGGCTCTACATCGACAGATTGCTCTAATTCTGGATTGCTATCAAGATACACCATCGCTTCTCTTTCTTCAGTTTTTCCCCGAGGTAATGCCGTAAGCAACCTTGACGTTAAAACTCCCCGATTTATCGCAACTACATTCATTTCTCCTGCAGCTCGGTCCAACACCAAGAAATAACAAGGCGATTCAGCGCCGGATGTATTCTCTTTAACAAAAGCTTTCATGAAAAAAACAGAGAGCATAACCTTTATAATAACTATTATAAAAAAATACATAGACTGGAGTTGCATAAACTTTATAAATGCCCCTTTCCATCAGAAAAGATGGAAAATAATGAGGTAAAAAAAGACGACGTGACAGCACAGCCAACAGAACATCATTCTGAACATCATCCCGAACATAACCCAGAGCATCATGTTCAAAGTTCTACTGCAAATTACACCCCTAAGAAAAAAGCTAATTGGAAAACGATTCTTTTCGCCGCAATCTCCGTCATATTATTGATCATAATCATATTGATGCTGACAAATGTGATAAATCTGAAAGGCACATCAAAGACAACGACAAAAGAACTATTGAATGTCTCTTATAATCTATATAGCGGAAGTGATTTGATAACTTCTGACTCTATCCTTGCTGAAAAAGGAAAGATTTCAAGCTCTCTAGACCTTGCTTCAAATAAGTTAGATGAAGAGATCAATAAGATGCAAGCAGGAGAAGAGAAGAACATAACTCTTCAAGCAAAAGATGCCTTCGGCGAATATGATAATTCTTTAAAATTCACATATCCA
>CAZKFK010000058.1:1456-4304 GCA_964552095.1 Candidatus Woesearchaeota archaeon
AACTTCACAGATACACAGATAATAACAACACTCATGGCAAAAGTAGGCCAAGAACTTGAGCTGACTGACCCAGAAACAGGGGAATCATTGCCTTTAGCTAGAGTCATATCAGTGAATGATACCTCTCTTGTCATGGATGCAAATAATGCATATGCTGGCCAGACTATTACTGTTCAAGTAAAATTGAATGAGAAGAAGACAGAACAGGCCATAACAGGAAGCACAATAAAACATATTGGCGGAGCTCCAACAATGCAATTATTCATAATGTCACACTGCCCATATGGGACACAAGCACTTAAAGGCATATTGCCTGTTTGGCAGAAGTTCCAGAACAAAGCAAATATTGAATTAAGGTTCGTTTCATACACAATGCATGGAGCACAAGAAGACTTGGATAACAACAGGATTATATGCATAAGGGAAGAGCAATCATCTAAGCTCTTGGCATATCTTGATTGCTTTGTATATGGTGATGGTTCAGAAACAAGTTCACAATCATGCATTACCTCGACAGGCATCGACAAGACCAAACTTGAATCCTGCTTAACAAATAATGCGGCAACATACATGGAGACAGACACAGCCCTAAATGAACAATATGGAGTTCAGGGCTCTCCGACATATATAATCGATGGCAAAGAAGTCTCAATCTATCCAAGAGACCCTGCATCAGTCGCTAAAGCACTATGCAATGCATTCACAGTCAAGCCATCTGAATGTTCTTTTGCCTTTGATACAACAAATCCTAGCGCTGGGTTCGGCGGCGGAACAGGAACAAGTTCTGGTGGCAGCTGCGGCTAAACAACAACACTAAGCATTCTTAGACAACTTTTATATATCTAATTGCCTTTTCTATAAGTAAAAAACAAATTGCGCAGCACAAATCCATTTGCCAAGTGCAGCAGCACAAAATTGGCAACTAAAAAATTCAATACTTAATATCAATAAAAAAACAAACACTTACAAAATGGAAAAGCTTTTGATATATACAGACGGCGGAGCTCGAGGAAATCCTGGACCAGCAGCTCTTGGCATAGTCTTTCATGATGAAAAAGAGCACATAATAGCTGAGCATAAGAAGTTTCTTGGAAAGAAAACAAATAATCAAGCAGAGTATCTTGCGATAATAGAAGCACTTAAGCGAGCAAAAAAACACTGTGGAGAAGAGCTTATCTTTTTTCTTGATTCTGAGCTTGTCTGCAGGCAAATCAACGGTGAATATAAAGTCAAGAACAAAGACCTTCAAGTTCTATTGAAACAAGTCAAAGCTCTTGAAAAGAAGTACAAGAAAGTCATATACAAGAATGTTCCCCGAGAGAACATCCATATCCAAGAAGCTGATGCCCTTGTCAATGATGTTCTAGATGGACATATTTAAAAAATTGCAAGACTGCAGAAGCACAACCGCGTCTTGTCAAAATACTACTATTTACTTAAGTTTATTTACATCTCTTCCAAAACTCTGATACGTTTGTTTATATCCGGATGAGTCTGGAAAAGTTCTGCTATTCTCTGCTTTGTCGTGTCTGAAAAGAACATCGGAGCTACAGCATCAGGCACTTTCAAAGGCTCAGAATCTTGTTTTATTCTCTTCAAAGCTCCAATCAATCCAGGAGGATATCTCGTGAATTGGACAGCTGTTGCATCAGCCATGTACTCTCTCTTCCTTGATATCGCTAATTGAACGAGCTTGACTATTATAGGAGCGAGTATTGCAAGAACAAGTGCAAGAACTAAGAATATTATATTTCCATTTCCCCTATCATTATTTGAGCTTCTATAGAACATGCTTCTCAAAAATATCTGTGAGAATATGGATATAGCTCCGACCATTATCGCAACCAGAGTCACGAATCTTATATCATAATTCGATATATGTGACATTTCATGTCCTATCACCCCCTCAAGCTCCTGCTTATTCAACTTTTCTAACGCGCCTTCTGTAACACAGATGACAGAGCTCTTCGGATCCTTGCCTGTTGCAAAAGCATTTATCTGCTTGCCAGGCATTATAAAAACACGTGGCATCGGCATTCCAGAAGCTATTGACATGTTCTCAACAGAACTATAAAGCTGAAAATGCGTCCTCTTATCTGCTTCCTTTGCTCCGACAGAAGCCAAAGCAATCTTATCAGATAGAGCATAAGTGAGCCAGACATAGAAAATAGAGATGAATGTAGCGAATATCATCACAATAAAGAAATCTCCTTTAGGAAAAGCCAGGCTTATGACATATCCGAGAGCAAGAAAAACAACGAATACTGTTACAACTAATAAAACAGACTTCGTCTTATTTCTAGCTATCTGGTCCCTGAAATCGATATGCTTGCCCTCATCAACACTTATTTCTGCTTTCTTTTTTTCTTTTGCCATAATTATCCTTATTCTTTCTCATTTATAAGATTTATGAATCTTAATTTTCATGATAAAGCATACATTTGATTATATGCTTTTCATCACGAAAATGCTTAAAAGGTAGTATATTCTATAACATACACATTATAAAATATATATTAAAATATATAAATAATATAAATATCTTACACAAAATGTTTTTTCTTCAGCTTGCAACCGAAATTCTTATTTTTATAATTCTTGATATCTCTTTATTTCTTCTTTTGAAAAAATTTAACAGGAAAGATTTATTTCTTTATCTCTGCATGCCCCTCGCCTTATTTACAATTGGCTTCACAATGCGCCTGACTTCAAATCAGGATAATATTAATCTTGGTTTTTTCTTCACAGAAATCTCAAGCATATGGCTCTATGTTATGTTCGTGCTCGCTTTATTGCTAGGGCAAATAAAATATTGGAAGAGATAAATTAAAATTTTACCCATTTAACC
>CAZKFK010000059.1:0-4102 GCA_964552095.1 Candidatus Woesearchaeota archaeon
TAAGGCAATTGCACATAACTTAAGGCTTAGTTCATTAGAGATTTTCAACTAAGCCTGATAAAGAATCAATCCCTTTCTCTCCAGGTGTTCTTGCACTTCTTGCATCTGAAGAAAACGGTTTCAGCTTCGTCTCCTGCACGCATCTGGGTTGCCCAAGTCTCTGCTATCTCAAAACCGCACTTTGGACAGGTCTCATTCACAGTCGGCCAGACATTGCTATCTCGCTCTTTTAGAACATTTATTCCCTGACTTGCAGCGATATGTTCAGAAGTCGTCATTTTCGTGCTATTCATCTTATATTTGCACTTGGGGCACACAAACTTTTTATCACCCGGCATCATCATTGTCCCGCACTTTGGACAGAATTGCATTTTTTGACCTCTTATTTTTGTTTTTTATATCTTCTTTTTTAAGGTATATTGTTTGCTTAACCTACCCCTATGATGTTTAAAAACTTTGCTATTATTGGATATCATCATCTGAAAAGTTCAACAAAGAATAGTTTCACCCAGCCAAACCAAGGAATCTTTCCGATGGCTTTTCCAAGAATCTGGCTCTGCGAGATTGAGAGTTCGTATGGGATCTGGTCAGAGTTATGATCTCCTTTTGTGGAATAAACTTTCATTCCAGCTATCTCTCTTGTATAGATGACCCTGTGGATGATAGGAGTTGAGTATTTTGAGACCTTGAATACTATTATGTCCCCGACACCATACTCTTTTTGGCCTTTTATGACCATTATGTCCCCCTTGTTGAATCCGTTTTTGAAAAGAAAATCAGAGAATTCTGCTTTTGTGATATTGATATCTTCATACCAAGAGCCACATAGGCCCCAGTACTCATCAAAAACAACAGGACCTTTCTGACCATAGTTGTGGCCGCAGATACTGATAGGAAGCGTCTTATCATAAGTATTTTTAAGATGCTCCATGCTTCCTGATTCAACTATGACCATTGGCACAGATGTATTCAAGACCAAGCCTAAACCGGGCAATAACAAGAACTTGACAATCAAGAAAATCAGGAGAACATCTACTATAAAACTCCAGACACTATTTGAGTGCCATAAAAAATCCCATATCTTCTTCCAAATATCCTTAAATGCCATTTCTACTCAATCATGGTATGTTTAAAAACTTTAAGAAATCGAAAATCATAGTATCTTGAAATCAACCCTTATATTATGCTTTCTTGGAGCAAGTTCTCGCAAGTATTTGAAACCAACTATCTTGACTTTCTTCTTCGCTTTCTTTGCAGCTTCAAGAATCCTTGTCTCGGAGACTTTTTTCTTTATCTCATCTTCTGTCACAAAGTCTTGAAAGTGTATGATCGTGCCTTTCTTTGATATCATGAGAGCTTCTTTCAAGAAAGTCTCTTTAAGCTGAGGCCTGCCCATTATTATCCTGTCAAATGATTCATGTTTCTTTTTCAATAGAGGACAGATTCTCTTGACATCTCCTTGGATTATCTCGACATTTCTAAGCCTATTCAGTTTGACATTTTCTAGAGCATATTTTGAACACTCTTTGGATATCTCAACACAAACTACTTTTTTGACAACAGAATTCTTTGCTATGACAATCCCATAAGGTGCTATTCCAGAGAATAACACCATAACCCGCTCTTTTGGTTTGCACATCCTCGCAATATCCAATCTATCTGTTGCAAGTCTTGGGGAGAAGAAACATGTCTTGACATTCAGTTTAAAGACACAATTAGATTCTCGATAAGTAGTTTCGAGTTTCTTCTGTCCAGCCAGCCATCTCAACTTTGGCTTCCTTAATCTTCCATAGAACTTTCCACGAGCATAGACTGCTTTGACATTCTTATGCTGTCTCAAAAGAGCCTCTGCGACAATCTTCTCTTTTTTCTCCAAATCAAAGGGAATCTGGACTACGATTATGTCTCCGATTATATCAAAGCTTCTTGGCAGAAGCGCAAGCTCCTCTTTTGTGAACCTTTTATCTTCTTTCAAGATATCTTTCAATCTCTGTCTCTTTTTCTCTTTTTCCATAAAATACTTATGAATGAATGACTTAAAAATATTACTAGAACTTTTATAAATATGTAAGTTGATAATAAGATAGTGAGTTCAGTGCTTCAGCACAACGTTGTGAACTCAAAATATATAACATACCTCAAAAAATGTACAAAATAAGAAACTTAAAGCTGAAAAATCCATACTTTCTTGCGCCGGTGGAAGCTATCAATGACGCTGCTTTCAGGGTTTTATGCAAGAGAGCAGGAGCAGGCCTATGTTTTACAGGCATGATAAATCCTCTAACTCGCCAAAAACTTGACTTAGAGGATAAGCCAGCAATTCAGTTATTCTCAAAAGATGGCAAGGGAATCAACTGGTTCATAAAGAAGCATGACAAAAAAGCTAGGTTATGGGACTTTAATTTGGGATGCCCTGCAAAAACAGCCAGACTTCATGGATTTGGGTTTTTCATGAACCATAAACTCGAGGTGATTGAGAAAATCTTGAAAGAGATGCGAGACTCAACAAAGAAACCTATTACAATCAAACTGCGAATCTCAGATAATACAGAAAAAATCATAAGGATCGCTGAAAAATACTGTGATGCTATCTCAATACATCCAAGGACACAACAGCAGGGATATTCTGGGAAGCCAGACCTTGACTTTGCAATCAAAATCAAGAGAAATACAAAGTTGCCAGTCATTTATTCTGGCAATGTGAATGAAAAAAATGCTGAAAAACTTCTTGAAACATTTGATTTTGTGATGCTCGGAAGAGAAGCAATTGGGAATCCGAACATTTTCGCAAAGTTATCTAGAAAAGAAGCAAGTATAACCTTCAAGGATTATCTTAAACTTGCTAAAAAATATAAGCTGCCTTTCTCGCAGATAAAGAACCAAGCCATGAATTTCACAAAAGGATTGAGAAATGCGAAGAAGATGCGAGCATCTTTGATTCGAGCAAGAACAATCAAAGAAATTGAAAGAATCTATGACTTATAGACTAACCTCCACTTTGAACAATTTTTCTCCCCTTCCCAATCTTTCTTTGATTTCTTTTTCATCCAGATGAATCCATTGTGGATTGACAAGAAAGATGCCTTCAGTATTTTTAGAATCTATTTTGTCATTTTTTATTTTTATACATTTCATTTTTGTTTAACCCCAAATAAAGCATCTCCATAGAAACGATCGTCATTAAAAGAATAACCAAAAGCGAAAAAAGTTGTATTCTTTATTCTTCTTAATCTTCTAAGATGTAGTTTAGCTCTAATTTCATCAGATGGAGATATAACTCCTTTTAATTTCATTAAACAAGAAGCAAGGTATGCTTTCTCCCAGTCAAGTTGCAAGTTTCCAAAAAAACCAGCGTCACACCATTTTTTAACAGAAAGAGCGGATAGTTGATTTAAACAAACTAAAAGTTCTACTGCAGTCATATGCTCTAAACCCTTAAGATAAAGGGAACCACCAGCTGATCTAAATGTCCCATATGCATCAGGATAATCTAATCTAGCAGATTTTAACAAAATTGCGTTATCTAGATAATATGGTTCCCAAAATCTATGGATTTCTTCAGAATTAAACTCCATCATATCCTCCCAATCTAAACAAAGATTTTGAGTTGGCAACAAGCCTATATGAACCAGATATCCCCCCAATAATACTCTTTTCTCTATGAATAACCACCTCAGAAAAAAAATATCCTCTTCTAAATGAACCTAAATGAGAAGTGAAAGAAATTATCTCTTTTTCTCTGATGGGCCTGGTCAAATTAAATCTATAAAAATGAATTAATAAAGGTATTTTACCAAGCCGATCTAAAAAATGAACAACATGTGCATCTTCAATCGTACCTATAATATAGATTGCGGGAACAATGGGAGAAAATAAGTTCTTAAGATGTTCCCCCTCAAAAGCACATGTTCCTTTTAAACAAAGCCCAGAATCACTCAACCCAGATTCTAAATGTTGCAGATGAATTCTACGATTTTTTAATTTTCCATCAGATGTTAAGATTCTATGGATATCTCGCGATTTATATAACATTTTAACTCCTAAAGAATAACAGCGTCGATATTTATCTAAATTATAGCGACATATGTCGCGTTTATTTAAA
>CAZKFK010000060.1:0-4072 GCA_964552095.1 Candidatus Woesearchaeota archaeon
TATCTGTAATGTCTTGAACTTGCAAGGGCCATAACATTCTACATATGCGCTTTAGATACTTTAATGCGCTTCTTTTTATCAAATATCTCGATAGATTCGAAATCATCGATATATTTTTAAAACAACTTCTCTTTGCATAGAGATGATAAAAAGTCTTGAGACAAGGACAGATAGAGAGAAAAGGCAGAGAACAAGGAACATAATCATAGGCATAGTAATAGTGGCTCTGATGATCCTAAGCACTCTTGGCTATGTAATAGTTGATAGGTCAGGGCAAGAAGAACAAAGTCAGAACAATGTCTATAATAGTTTCAAGTTCGTAAGTGGCCTTGAAGGCTGGCAGACAACTATCGGAACTAACACGATAACTATGAGCTATCTGCCACAAGAAGTCCTTGACCATAATGGGACAGGTGTTTCAAGCACAGACTTATATGGTTTTTCGAATAAAATAGTATATCTTGTTATTTCAGATGAGCAAGAGGGTTATGCTTCTATTGACTTGATAAATAACCTGAAGCTTGTTGCTTTAAGAGTCCAGTTTGCTTGCCCTATTGAGGCTGAGAATTCAAGTTTTTGTCAGGACAAAAACTTGCCTATAAAGAGCTGTGATGATGCTGATTCTGTTTCAAAGATAATAATCTTGAAGAATGAAACCAGAAGTTTGAATAGTACATATGACTACAAGAACAGCTGTCTTATCATAAATGGTCAAGGGAGCGATGTAATCAAGGCGAGCGATAATTTTATATATAAGTTATTTGGAGTATTGTGATGGAAGAGGAAAACACTGAAAAAGATAGTGTAGAAGAGCAAGAGGATTCTATAGAAGAAGAAATCGATGATGATGAAGAGGTTGAAGAGGAAAAATCTCGCGAAGGCTTGGTCAACCGAGATGATGAACTAGGCAATCAAGAAAAGGCGGACAATGAAGAAGAAACCGAAGTCAAAAAAGAAGAAATCAAAGTTCAAGAAACTCAAAAACAAACAACACCAGAGAAAAAGAAGCTGAAGAAGAGCACAATCGGATGGATAATCTTCAGCATAATCTTGGTGCTTGTTATAGCTTCGTTGATATTCTTGTTTGTTGTCGGAGAGCAGCATAAAGAGAGCACGTTCACATATAGAGATTTCACTTTCAAGAAAACTCCTCTTGGAAATGATTTTGTCTATGAAACCCCTTTGATATTTGTTAAGAATGGAAACCCTTATGAATATGTGTTCAAGTTCAGAACAGACCCCAGAGAACTGGGATTGATTCCTGCAAATGTTTCCAGGGTCTTGACTAAGAACTATTTTTCATTCACTCCAGAAACAACACAGTGCTCTGGGAATGCATTGATTGCAGTATTCCAGATAGGGCAGTTCTTGGATTCAATGGGCGTTGAAGTTGAGCCTTCTGTGACCACGAATTTCTCAGGAAACAACATAACTGTGGCTAATTGTTCAAGTGCTCTTGAATTCGGAGTGATTGAGTTAAGGCCATTCGCGAATGAAAGCAGGATATATACTGATGAATTGAATCCGAACTGCGTCATCATAGAAGCAAAGAACTGCAGTGTTGTAGAGGCGACTGAAAGATATATCCTGGCGATAATCGAGGCATACAAGAAACCCAGCCAGTTCAAGGACCTTTTCGAGAATTTCTCTAAATAAAATCTAGAAATACTTAGATTAATTTAAATTGCTAGATGAAGCCAGTCGTAAAATAAAGAATTCCTATCGCAATAAGATATATTCCTATGATATAGCTCAGGGTGTGCGGCCATATCAATATCACTATCCCAAGGATTATTGATATTATCGCTATCAATAAGAAAGGGACTGCGAGTTCGAATACCATAGATGATATCGAATCATTTCTATAAAAATACATGTTGTCTTTAAGTATACTTCATCCATTTTTTACAATAAATTTTATATATTCCTTAGTTATAGGATTTTATGGATCTAAGAATAAATGCTAATGCGATTATAACAAATAATGGGGGGCAGTTCCTTTTCATAAAGCTGAAGAAAGGCCCTTTTGCAGGCAAGCTCTGCATCCCTGGCGGAGGCATAAATCCAGGAGAATTAAGCGAGGAAGCTGTCAGAAGGGAAGTTGAAGAAGAAACAGGGATTGTCTTAAAAGATAAGATTGAGCATATAGGCTTTTGCGAATTATTCAGCAAGGGCATAAATCAACATAAGGTTGTTTTGTTATTCCATTCTATATCTGATGATGCTCCTAGAGAGAGTGATGAAGGGATTCCAAAGTGGATGAGCTATGAAGAAGCTGAAAAAGATCTTATCACTTTTGCAAAAGAATCTATAAGAATATGGAATGAGAAGAAAAGCCATTTCATTATTGATTATGGCATGGATGAACTGCACTAATTTAGGTTAGATTTAAAAGTATAAATTCTCTTGAATAATCATGCCGACGTGGCCCAATGGTAAGGCGGCAGCCTTGAGAATGATATGGGGCTTCGCCCCCTAACATTTCACCCCTAAAGGTGCGAGCAAGCTGCTTTCCGCAAGGATATCGGGGTTCGATTCCCTGCGTCGGCGTTTTTAAAATGAAACGAACATCATTCATTCTGGGAAAACAAAAAGGAAAAGTGAAATCTTTTGCAAGAAACAAGCATAAGGTCGATTTTGCCCAGATAGTCAAGAAAGTCATCCTTGAATCGCATATCATCTTAGAGATACTTGATTCAAGGTTCATGGATGAAACAAGAAATAAAGACATTGAGCATGATATCCAGAGCAGGCACAAGAAATTGATATTTGTTTTCAATAAATCTGACCTCGTGAATATAAAGGAATTGAAGATGAAGATAAACAGGAGAGGAATAAAAAGCTATGTGATTGTCTCGACTAAACAGAGAAAAGGAGGGCAAGAGTTGAGGAATAAGATAAAGATTGAGGCAAGCAGAATCAAGAAAAAACAGCTTCAAGAGGGCAGGGTTCAAGTAGGTGTGATAGGATATCCTAATTCAGGCAAGAGCTCTGTTATAAACCTATTAGTTGGAAGACCTGTTGCAAAGACTGCTTTTGAGGCAGGATTCACAAAAGGGATGCAAAAAGTAAAACTCGCAGAGGGCATATTCATCTTCGATACGCCCGGAGTTGTTCCAAGGGTTGAAACCAAGGGAGAAGAGGGATTTGTTAAGCATGCGAGCATTGGAGCAAGGAACTATGACAAGATACATGAGCCAGAGTTTGTGATAGGCAATATAATGATGAGGTACCCTGGAATTCTTGAAAAGTACTATGGTATAGATATCATGAATGATGTTGATGCTCTTATTGAAACTGTTGGAAGAAGAAGAGGGTTCTTGAAGAAGCATGATGAAGTTGATGTTGACAGGACCTCAAGATATATCTTGAAAGAGTGGCAAGAAGGAAAGATAAAAGTTGAAGAGATTGAGAAATTATTTGATGATTAAGTCAGGAAGCGCACCCCATATCTATTTATATAAAATAAAATTTGAGCAAAAAGGGTTCAGTGAAAACCGCAGTTTTCACAATGTTGTGAACCCTATATTCAAACATTTACATCTGTGCTTCGGCAGTCTTGTCTGCATTTTAATCAAAATACCTGTATTTTAAAGAGCAATAAACCTTTTAAACTCTGAAAAGTTGATTTATAGATAAAAATGGCAAACAAAAACTGTCCTAAATGTCATGGCGAGGGAATGGTTAAAGAGGCAAATGGTCAATCACATACCTGCTGGGAATGCCTTATGAGCGGGGACATGGATCAGCACTCAAAAGATGTTAAGGATAGCAAGATAAGGATTTAATCTTGGTCTTCGATTTTCTTTGACTTCTTGATAATTATTTTTAGAATTATGCAAAGTATCAAAAATACTCCTCCAAGACATAGGACTATCAGGGCATTTATGAACAAAGTTGATACAAACAAATCTAAAATCCCTTTTACAGGTTCTTGTATGCCTGAAATCATGGCAGATAGGGGGAATTTAAGCAAGAAAAGAAGTCCAGATAATATGAATGCCGGGGCAAGAGCATACATAATTGTTTGTTTTGGCTTGCTTAAGAACACAAGTGCAACAAGGATTATAAC
>CAZKFK010000061.1:0-4063 GCA_964552095.1 Candidatus Woesearchaeota archaeon
TCTCGGAATTGCTGCCATTCCTGCCCAAGGTCTATCATCTTTTCTTCAACTACAAGACCGCAGTCTCCGCAGATAATCTCTCCTTTTTGTTCATCGTAAACGAGATTAACAGAACCGCATTCTGGGCATTTTTTGACGAACTTTGAAGCCATTTTAAAAAAATTACTTTAAACCTTAGCAAATCTTACAGTAAGATTTATAAATTAAATAAAGGGATGCTTTATAAATCTTTCCATGAAAAGATTTATAAATCTTTTGTGGAGTCTCGAGGAGACGAGGGAAAAACCTAGTTTATCCCAAATTGCTCATCCAACGGGGGGTTTGAGAAATATGCCAGGACATCGGACTCTGGTTCAAGAAGCTCGATCATCTCAAATTTTTCTCTAATTATAAGTTTGAAGCCCTTTTTTGAAAGATATTTCTTCTTGAATTCGGAATAGTTCTTGATTGTAAAATCAGCATCCCCTAATTCTGGTCTTTTCTCGTCGGGCTTTCTTATCTTCAAGAGCTGAAGCTTTCCTGCAATTGTTCCAAGGGGCTTTATATGAAAAAGTGGTCCTGTCGGAGTTTCTTCAATGATTTTCCCCATCTTCTTTGATAAATCAAGAAGTTCATGGAACTTCTCATCGTTTTGACAGAAGATACAAACATAATTCACTCTGGCATCTTTTTCAGAAGTATGTTTGTCTTTCAAAGCCCGGGATTTTCTCACAATCTCTTGCACGAATTTCTTCAATTCTTTTATGTCCATCTTTAAATGCGGGGAGTAGGGGTCGAACCTACGCAGGCACTAAGCCACTAGGTTTCTCGCTCGCAAAGCCTGTTAGTTTAGACTCGCTCGTCCTAAGCCTAGCCCGTTTGACCACTCCGGCATCCCCGCATAACTTCAATAGATAGAGATGATATAAAAATGTTTAGGATTCATTAAAAATATTTTAGTTTTATTTTTTATATCAAAGACTAAGAAAAAATCAAACTAAAAATTTAGCTCACTTATTTTTTCCTTTTCAATCCAACTATGCTGCTTGTGAAGGAGAAATATATATTATTGTGTCTCCACGAATAAAGGCCATGCCTATATTCCTTTTGATCTCTCCGCTTTCTAGTTCCTTGGTGTTGCTCAACACTATGTTTATGTGTATGTCGAAAGCAACCAAAGTTCCGACAAGTTGCTGGTTGTTTTTAAGTTGCACTAAAATTTCTTTTCCTTTTGACTGATTCAAAAGGTCTAGTGGTCTTTCTATGCCGTTAACCATAATAAACACTTATCAGGGATGTTTTTAAACATTTCTATATAGAATCAAGCAGCTTCATCTGCAACACCGAAATATGAGAAATGGGGATTGATATAAGCGAGAACACAAAAAGGATCTTTTGTTTCAGCCCAAACTTTATCGATGCCATCTACAAGCGTTATTGCACTATCTAAATTACCCATTAAGGTAACACGATTATATCCATAATACTCCAGCCTATTTGGTCCGCCAGGACTAGGGATATCGGGATATACCTCTATTTCTACATTATGACCTTCTTTAGCTCCAGGCCTATCTCTTAAGGTGATGCTATGAAATGATTTACCAGATTTCTTTTTGACTTGAATTCCACTGTCAGGACCTCTATCAGCAACAGCCCATAATCCTCGTTCTTTTGGAAGAGGAAATCTCTCATCCAGAAGTTTCCTAACCTCTTGCACATTGCAACATTTATCCATTTGGAAAAAACGGATAAACACTTTATAATGTGTATTATGCTCAAACATATATCTTATTTTCTATCTCTCTTTAAAAATAGATATAAAAGAAAAATGGTTTAAACTATTTCCAAAAGATATTTAAACCATTTTTGGCCTTCATCTCTATGAAACAAGGAAGAAAATCTACCGGCGGAAAGTTGAAGAAGATAAGGAAGAGAAAGCTCTTCGAGAAAATAGGGACTATGAAACAGGTCACCCTTGGGGCTCTGAAGAAAAAATCAGTCAAGACAATGGGCGGACACTATAAATCATTCTTATTGAGGACAGATAAGGTCAATGTTTACATAAAGAAAGACAAAAAATGTAAGATTGCGACCATAAAGAATGTCAAGGAAGTCCCAAGCAATCCTTTCCTTGCTAGGAAGAATGTCATAGTCAAGGGAGCTATCCTTGAAACAGATATAGGAAAAGTCAGGGTAACGAATCGGCCAGGTCAAGAAGCATGCGTCCAGGGCATCCTTGTCAACTGATTCATATTCAAAGTATATTGTTCTAAAAAATTGGTGACAAATAGATTTATCCAAGTTTTTTATCGTCGGATATGGAGTTTGTATTAATTGTCACTACATAGTTACAACATACCGAAAGGTTTATAAACTCTTGTTTCTTATAATAAGTGGAGGTCAAATTAAACAAAATGGCAAAAGCTAAAGCAAAGGCAAAAGCAAAACCAAAGGCAACAAATCATACACTTAGAAATTTGGGTTTGGGAGCTATTGGTGTTACTGGTGTTACAGGTTTGACTTTACTTGCAGTTCTGGCAGGACATTCAATGGGCTCAAGAGATGGCCAAAGGTCAACTCCAACCACTGGTGTTAATGCGGGTGCTGCACAAGTACAGACTGGCGGAAACAACACTATAAACAACTATCCGACAAACGCTTCAGGATACGATGGATTGCGAGTAGATATTGACGGAGATGTTTATGTTGTTCCAAATTGTGGAAGAATAGTCAAGAAACCAACTGCACCTGGTTATGATGCACCTTTTTAATTTTTATTTTAATTTTATTTTTTTATTTTTAAAAATAAGATATTCTAGAATTGATTAAATGGATATCTGTTTTTATCCTAAGTCATTAATCTTGACCAAAGTATATCTCAAACTTTCTCCTGCTGATGTTGAATATCTTGCGAAAGGCGCATAGCAAAGATTTCCGGAGTATACTGATAAACTTGATGGATTCAAAGGATCTGAGCCAGGACAAGAACTGCTTGCATAAACAGCATAATCCTGACCATCAAATTTGCCATCTGAATTTCCATCTTTGTATATGACAAATGTATGGATATATTTATCATTCGAATACATGAATAAGATATCCCCTATCTCCACTTGCTCATCTTTCCCGAAGTTAAACCCCGTATTCAGAATTCCGGCCATAGGAAGTTTGTTCACATTATTCTTTATTGAACCATACTTTGAGATGAAAGTATTAAAATCATTGAAAGCATCATACTGTTTCCCTGTTGTCTGCTGAAGAGCAGATAGCTGCTGAAGAGCAGATAGCATCAGATTAAGACAATCGACTGCGATGAATTTTTCGGCTAGATGCGAGATAGGATTTGTTGAACAACTTGTTCCCGGTTCTGCGATTGCTCCACAATTGTATTCGCCGCAGCCGTGCACAAAAGGAAGATTCTTGAATGCTTCTATAGTTGATATGAACTGGCATCTTTTGTCATTCGATGAATAGCCGTAGCTTATACAAGTTGTTGTGTCATAATTAGATTTTCTTGATATCCTGAGGACAGATGGACTTATCGCATAATTCTCCATTGCATCTGGCTCAAGCAGAGTCCCTATGTTGCTTGAGTATTTCGAAATCTTCGCTAGCTTGAGTTTTGATTGTAAAGCAGACATGTCTGATGATGTAGCTGGCGCTCCAAGTGAAGATAGAGTATTTGAGTTTATTGTTGTCTTGACTCTGTACCAGTATGTACCGGAGCTTGAGTCAATTGATTTCTGATCTATACACCAAGCGCTTGTGGACACCTTGATTTGCTTATATTGGATTACATCATCTTTGGTGCCTATTCCTGCAGCCGGCAGACTGTATGTGGCTCCTGCTCCAGAATAAGAAGGGCTTTGATATGCTTGTATCTTGTACCATTCAAATGTCGGACTTGTACCAGTCCATTCACTTATTTCAGAATTTATCGACGATACTTCTGAACTTGAGTAAAGCTTTCCATTTTGATTTATGACTGCGCAGACCTTAACTTGGTCTGAATAGCTTACAAGATTATTTTCGTTGCTTGTATCGAACTTTCCATTATTCTTGTTTGAGTAAAGAAGAACCTCTA
>CAZKFK010000062.1:0-3991 GCA_964552095.1 Candidatus Woesearchaeota archaeon
AATGAAAGCACCAAAGTATAAAGAGAAAAAGATTCCAGAATATAACGACAAGTCAAAAAAAAGCAAAAAACTGAAAGGATTGATCCTGTTCATCATCTTGATGGCCATAGTGATTGCAATCATCATCTTCGTCCCTAAACTGATCACTCTGTTCAACTCTCTTTCAGGCAAAGATATCCTAATAAAGGTCGATGTGAATAAACAGAATTTCTACCTTGTTCATGGAGAAAAGGATAGTGCTGATTTCAAGATAACTTTGAAAGGGAGCTCATTGTGCAGAGCAGAGTGCAGCTATAATTTCTTGGACCTTAGTTCAAATGAAAGCGTAAAAGAAGAGAGTTTTATTTTAGGGAGCATCGCTCAGATAAAATCTTTTGAACTCGAACCGAAGAGACTTGGAAAAGGCCAAGAACTCTATAGACTTGACCTTGAGTGCAAGGGGGTATATAGTGAAGTCTGCCAGACTTCGGGAAGGACATCGTATAGGAATATCTTGATAACAGTCAACTATGACCTAAATGATGAAGAAAAATCTTTGAAAAATGATTCTTTGATTAGACTAAATACTTTGCTCGGAGAGCTTGAGACTTGGCACTCAGAAATAAATTATTTTGACAAAGCACTTGATGAGCTGAATAAAACTTCCATTATCGACGATGCTATAGATAAGAAGGCTTATCTAAGAGAACTTATCCAGAACTTAGATGGATTTATATACGACCTAAGGAATTCCTGGAATAAACAAGACCATTATACTTTAAATGAGACTATCGACCAGTATTCTGTGTTTTTTTCAGATTTTGGGCAAGAGTTTTCTATAATGAACTTGAGCATACATAATGAGATTTCGGAATACAATAAGATAATAGATAATCTTTTCTTAATCAAAGGCATGCTGGGCGAGATGAGAACAGCAATAATCTTGAACAAGACGAATTTTTCACAAGGAAAAAGTGTCAATGAAACGATAATCACATTCAACTCCCTTTTGAATGAGATTCATAAGAGAGATTCTATTGAGAACAAAAAAATATTGATAGAACCTATCTTAATCAAGGCAATGGATTTATATATTGATTTCAAAAATCAGAGTGAGAACTACACTTATCTCCCTATTGGAGAGTATGTCCTGATTGATGATGTAAACTTAAGCAAGATAGAGTATAACCTGACAAGATTTTCTTTGGATATATCTTTTGATGAACCAAGTGAAATATGCTGCATAATGAATAGATGCAAAGAGTGCTGCTTGCAAGAGGCGTGTAGGAATGATGCTTCTGATTATCCTATTATTTTTGTACATGGGCACGATATAAGCAAATACGCTTCAGCAGAGTATAATCTTGATGCACAGAATAAGATACAGAATAAGCTTGAACAAGAGGGATTTGCCAATGCTGGTGCAATCTCAATGAGATCTGTAGAGCAAGACCAGGGCGTGCTTGGAGAGATGAATGCTCCAATGACTTTCAAGATAAGCTATTACCTAGATACTAAGAACGATTCAAGCGGTTATGTTGAAGTCCAGACTAAAGATGAGAGCATAACAGATTATTCAATAAGATTGAAGAAATTGATTGACATAGTCAAATACAAGACAGGCAGACCAAAAGTAGTAATAATAGCGTATAGTATGGGCGGTCTTGTTTCAAGGAAATATGCGCAGATCTATGGAGAACAAGATATCTATAAGATGATTTTAATAGGAACTCCAAATAATGGGATATCTGGGGAGATCGCTGAACTCTGTCCTGTGATAGGAGGAAGAAGAGAGTGCGAGGATATGAACGCTGACAGTTCTTTCATCCATGAATTAAGCAAGAGCAAGTTGACAATCCCGGTTTATACAATAATCGGTTCAGGATGCAGGACGATGAATGGTGACGGAGATGGTGTTGTTCTTGTGAAGAGTTCAAGGCTTGAGTGGGCTAACAATACTATAGTGCATGGAGATTGCTCTGGAAAAGTTTTGCACTCAAAAATCACAGACCCTGCTTTGTATCCAGATGCCTATAACACTATTCTTGAAGTGCTGAAAGAATGAATAAAGATAATTTATTATAGTGATTAAGCACGAATATCTTTAAATATTTTGAAACTTGATTCTGGAAATGACAATAGGTTTAGGGGAACAGGTCTTATGGTATGACACAAGCAGATGCAACCTTAATTGCCCAGGATGCTTCAGAGAGGATGGTCTAGAAGAAAGGCCATTAAAAGAGAGGATGAGACTTGCTGGAATTCTGATTGATAATCATGTCAAACAGGTCATATTTGGAAACGGAGAACCTTTGCTTGTTTCTGGATTAGAGGAAATATTGGGGATGCTGCATAGCTCTGGAATCAAGACAGAGATACATACAAATGGAACTATTCTTGATGAAAGGATGATTGATAGACTTGCGCCTGTCACGGATGTCATTGCAGTTCCGATGGATGCAGTAAACCCTGAAGTCCAAAAGAGGATAAGAGGAAGAGCATTCATGCCAACTTTTTATAGATTAGATAAGCTAGCTGAACAAGCACAAGAAGCTGGAATGAAAGTAGGATATCACAGTATTTTCTCGGCTGTGAATCGGGAGGAGATGCAGGACATACTATCAAGACTGGCACCGAGTTTTGAATACTGGCGGGTCTACGAGTTCAATGATAATCTTCCAAGATCTAGGCTTCTAAGATTACCAAAGTCTGCTCAAAGGAGGATAGGATATAGAGAAATCCGAAGGAGATGGGAAGAAATAGAAGCATTATCGGGCTTCGGGACTGAGAAAAAAGGCTATACTGATTGCACTTTCGCATATTTTTTACTGATAGAAGAGAGGATGAAAAAACTTGGAGATGAAAGAATCCAGTTCGTGGGTGTCCATGATCCAAATAAAGTTCCCTATCTTTTCTTAGATGGCAGAGGGAATGCGAGAACATATGCTTGGTTCTCGATAAATAGGAGACCCTGGATGGGGAATGTCTTAAGAGATGGTTTTCCATCAATACTGTCAAGATTGAGAAGACTCCAGAGAGAACAGATGGAGTACTGCGCAAGAGCAGAGGAAGATTTCGTAGAGACAGAAGCGCAAAGGCCTCTCTGGGCGCGAGTCTGGGAAGGAAATTTCTTTTCAGAAGAACTTGAAGAAGTTGATCCGCATTACAGAGAGGCTTTCAATAGGCTGGCAAACATTTATATAAGAAGGCAGAAAAAACTTATGAAAGCAAAGGTATAAATCATAATCTAAAAAAAGCCTTTGCGTTCTCATCAGTATGATACTCGACTTCTTTTATTGGGACATGCTTGATTTCTGCTATCTCTTCAAGAGCGATTCTGACATTTATTGGTTCGCCGAACTTCTGGCCAATATCTTCCTGCTTGAACCAAGGAGAGTCTGTTTCAAGCATAATCTTGTTAAGGGGCGTATCTCGGGCTATTTTCTTTATTGTCTTGGATTTTGCTATGCCTGGGCCGATTGATATGCTCCAGTTATTCTGGATTATTTTCTGAATGCAGTCTTTGTCTTGAATCAAGTGGAATAATACCCTATGCTTCTGCATATTCTCGCTTTCGAGAATCTCAATCGCGTTCTGAGTTGCGTCCCATGAATGGATTACAATAGGTAAGTTCAGTTCCTTAGCGAGTTTTATGAATCTTATGAAAAGCTCTTTCTGCTTCTCTTGAAGCTCTGGCTCCTTGACCCAGTGATAGTCTAAGCCGACTTCGCCTATGGCAGAAATATGATTCAAGTTCATCCTTATGAACTTGATGACTCTTAGAACATCTTCATCCCTGATGTCTTTGATGAATTCTGGATGAAGGCCTATGCATATTCTAATGAAAGGCTTGAACCTGTTGTATATTTCAAGAGTCTTCTCTAAATCAGAGATATGAGCGCATGAAGAGATGACATTTTTCAGCTCCTTTTCCCATTTTGGCACAAGCTCCTCAAGTCTTGAGTAAAGTTCGTGCTGTTCAAGGTGACAGTGTACGTCTATCATTTTAAAG
>CAZKFK010000063.1:0-1892 GCA_964552095.1 Candidatus Woesearchaeota archaeon
TATTAATTCTATTTTATCTGTCGGATGCCTCATAACACTAAAAGAGTTTAATCTAGCAAGGACTTGATTATAGGGATTATAGGATAGATTAGCTGCCCTGATTATTGCTGGACTTTTTGGTGTATAAGATTGAGGGACATTCAATGATGGGCAGAAGATGCAGGTCCCATGAGGACACTTTCTTGGCTTTATGACTACAGCAATAGGCGTGACTCCTGAAATTGTTTTGGTCGGTTTTCTCATGCTTATTGAAAAAGTAGAATATTTATAAACCTCTGGTTTGTATTAATTGAATAAAAAATGGAGAAGAAAATTCTTGTTATTGGGGCGACCGGTCAAATAGGTTCTGAACTCACTATTGAACTAAGAAAAAAATATGGAAAGGAAAATGTCCTCGCATGCAGCCATCAAAATAATACTTGCCCAGATAGTGATGGGCCCTATGTCTGCCTTGATGCAACCAATAAAAAAGACTTAGAGGATGCCATAAAAAAATATAAGATAAATGAGATTTATCACCTAGCGGCTATGCTTTCTGTTACTGGAGAACAAATGCCCATGAAAGCCTGGAACGTCAATATGAATTCTCTGATAAATGTTCTTGAACTCGCAAAAGAGCATAACATAAAGGTATTCTGGCCAAGCTCTATAGCGGTTTTTGGGCCGACAACTCCAAAGAATGCTCCACAAGAAACTATTCTAGAGCCTTCGACAATGTATGGAATTACAAAAGTTGCCGGCGAATTGCTTTGTTCTTATTATAAAAATAAGTTCGAGGTTGATGTAAGGAGTCTGAGATTTCCAGGCATAGTAAGCTACAAAACACGGCCTGGCGGAGGAACTACCGATTATGCTGTCGCAATTTTTTATGAGGCTATAAAAAATAAGTACTATAATTGTTTTGTTTCAGAACAAACAAAACTGCCCATGATGTATATGCCTGACTGCATAAAATCAATTATAAAATTGATGGAAGCGCCAAAAGAAAGATTAAGATACACTTGCTATAATGTGGCTGCGATGAGTTTCTCTGCAAAAGAACTCTATCATGAGATAAAGAAAAACATCCCTGATTTCAAGTGCGTGCATAATCCTGATTTTAGGCAAAAAATCGCTGATTCATGGCCCCAGTCAATTGATGACTCTGCTGCCAGAAAAGATTGGAACTGGAAGCCAGACTATGATTTATCAAAAATGGCAAGTGAGATGCTTCAAAAGATTTCTGAGAAACTAAAAAAATGCTGACAGACATTCTAAATCAAGAGCAAGTTTGGGATAGTGTCGCTGAAAGCTGGAAAGAAAGAAGAAAGAAAATCGGGCCTTCTGTCATAAAATTCATTGAGCAAGCACATGGAAACTTGCTTGACCTGGGTTGCGGCTCTGGAAGGCATCTGATGAAGAATGATAGAGTGACATACTATCTAGTTGATTTCTCACAGAATATGCTTGAACTTGCTGAAACAAAAGCCAAAGCAATCGGTGTTCAGTATAAGATAATCAAGCAGGACATATGTAAAAAACTTCCTTTTGAGGATAATTTTTTTGAGCAAGCTATTTATATCTCTGTCCTGCACTGTCTTCCGAATAAAAGTGATAGATCAAGGTCTTTAAAAGAACTCTATCGAGTTTTAAAAAAAGGAGGCATGGCTATTGTGGCTGTATGGAATAAAAAGCACGAGAAGTTCAAGAGATTCAAGAACAAAAAAGAGATACTCTTAGCATGGAATATCGATGGAAAAAGGAACTTGAGATACTACTATTTCTATGATAGAGAGGAGTTCTTAGATCTCTTAAGGAGCACTGGATTCAAGATAATAGACATAAAAGACAATCCCGAGGATACTGGACTTTTTGTCAAGGTCGAGAAATAAATTGAAAAGATAAGGATAAAT
>CAZKFK010000063.1:1992-3809 GCA_964552095.1 Candidatus Woesearchaeota archaeon
AAAATCAATAAGGAAAAGCTTGCTATTTCATGCTTCAAGGGAGATGATGATGCTCCAAAAGACGAGGAGAGCGCAGAAATCTGGAAGAGCCTTGGGGTTGATGAAAAAAAGATTGTTTTCCTTGATAAGAGCAAGAATTGGTGGGGGCCTGCTGGCAAGACAGGGCCTTGCGGACCAGATACAGAGATGCATGTCTATGTTGGACTTGGCAAGCCAAAATCAAACTCAAACCCGAAAGATAAAGAGAGCGAATGGTGCGAGATATGGAATGATGTGTTTGTCCAGTATAGCAAGACAAAAGAGGGCAAGTTTGAGCATATCAATCGCAAGGTCATCGACACTGGAATGGGTGTTGAGAGAGTTCTCTGTGTCCTGAATGGCTTAAAAGATAATTATCTGACTGAGATATTTCAACCTGCAATAAAGGAAATTGAAAAGCTCTCAGATAAGCACTATGGATTTAATCAGGAGCACACACGGGCGATGAGGGTCATAGCAGATCATATCAGGGCCTCAGTGTTCATCTTGAATGAAAATATTGTTCCAAGCAATGTTGAACAAGGCTATGTATTGAGGAGATTGATAAGGAGAGCAATAAGATTCGGATTAAGGCTTGGAATTGAGGGCAAGTTCTGCAAAAGAATAGCGAAGATATTCATAGATTGTTATGGAGATTATAAAGAATTCAAGAATTCAGAACAATTCATACTTGAAGAGCTGGATAAGGAAGAGCTAAAGTTCAAAGAGACTTTGGATAAAGGCATCAAAGAATTTGAAAATCTTGTTTCAGAGAAAAAAGCAAGAAAATTATCAGGAGAGGATGCCTTCTTGTTATATCAGAGCTTCGGATTTCCTTTTGAAATAACCAAAGACCTTGCAACTGAGAGAGGAATAAAAGTCAGCGAGGAGGAGTTCAATGAGGAATTATCCGCGCATCAAGAACTTTCAAGGCAATCAAATCAGGGCAAGTTCAAATCAGGATTGCAGGATAATTCAGAAGAGACTACGAAGTTGCATACTGCGACACACTTATTGAATCAGGCTCTTAGAGAAGTTCTAAAAGAAGATATTCAACAGCGAGGCTCGAACATAACTCCTGAAAGATTGAGGTTTGATTTCAATTTTGAGAGGAAGTTGACAGAGAAAGAACTTAAGGAAGTTGAAGAGCTTGTGAATAAAAAAATCTCAGAAGGGCTTGAAGTTTTAAGAGAGGAGATGTCTGTCGATGATGCTCTGAAGAAAGGAGCTCGGGCTGTCTTCAAAGAGAGATACAGCGATAGGGTCTCAGTATATACCATCTGCGACAAGAAAAATAAAAAATTCAGCTGCGAGATATGTGCTGGCCCTCATGTTTCAAATATAAGGGAGCTCGGACATTTTAAGATTCTAAAGGAGGAGGCTGTCGCAGCCGGAGTTAGAAGGATCAGGGCTGTTTTGGAGTAATCTTCCTTATGGGAGCTATATGTGAAAAGAGCGCATTAATGTAAACAAGGCGCATAAAAAATAGTTAAATAAAATAAATTACAAGACACGTTGTGCCTTCGGGCAGTCTTGAATGGTCAAAATGCCAAAGGAAAATAAAGACAAAAAAGAAGAGAAAAAAGAAGAAAAGCCGAAGAAGAAACTTGTCCTTGATGCGTCATCCATAATCATGATCGTATCTTTGATTTTGATATTCTTGACAACTGTGGCAAATCGAGCAGGCCTTTTATCTGCATGGATAGCTTGGCTCTTATTGATCATCTTTCTTGCTGCTATGATTGTCGCTATGTTCCTGCCGAAGAGGGAGAAGAAAGAGGAAAAAAAAGAATAATTAA
>CAZKFK010000064.1:0-3738 GCA_964552095.1 Candidatus Woesearchaeota archaeon
AAATGAAAATGAAAAAATCTTTTTTTGTCTTGATGATAGTGATTGTTCTTGGATTCATTGTGGCAAGTGGAGCAGGATGCTTCACTGGAAATTCTTTGACACTCTCTATTGATTCTGCGCCAGATACTGCCCAGGCTGGGGTGCCTGTAAATGTGGTTTGGAGCGTTTCAGGAGTTCAAGATACCTTCTATCATGGGGCTGTCCATTATGGGCCTTTCTCTGTCACAGATCCCCAGGACACAAGCGATTATCCAAATCATCTATCAGACCTCTGCGATTCGGGATGCTCTTCGCCCGGAATTTTTACAAGCAGTTTTTCTATTCCCAATACAGGAACATATTTTTACAGGGTTCATGTGACTTACAATGGAAGCGATTACTGGTCAAATGAAAAATCAATAACTATCGAGCCAAGCCAGAATAGAGGATATGCTGAAACTATTTCAATAACTTCTTCGGGTTTTGAGCCAGACATTGTCTTTGCTAGGCAAGGAGACATCATCTTATGGGTCAATAATGATAGAACTGTTCATAGTGTCACATCAGATTCTGGCACAGAACTCAGTTCAGGGGCAATCCAGCCTGGAGCGAGTTATAGTCATACTTTCAACAACCTTGGGGCTTTCACATTCCATGACAGCTTTTACCCTGGTTTGACTGGCTCTATTGTCATAGAATGAGAAGATATTGTTATTGATGAAAGATATTGATTTATAGATTGAGATTGCAGTTCTGCTTATATTCTTTTATTCGATATTAACTTTGGTCATGCGCTTCATATAATCATAATAATGCGCTCCTCTTTTATAAAGAATTATACTCGGGCCAGGTCAGATTTGATGCTTCTTTCAGGATTATGCGAGATTTTTATTCCATCATCTGTTATCTCAAGAGCATAGATCTTCCTTGAGTGTTTTGTTCCACGCATCTTAAGGACTTCTATAAGCCTGTTCCTTGTCCCATCAAGCCTTAGATAGAATATCAGGATCACAGAGTCAACTTCAAATTCCATAGCTGATTCTGAACCAGAGATAAGTTCATCTATCGAAAGTTCTTTCTCTGTTGTAAGCATGGTGGTGCATTTCCATCTTTTGATTATATCAAAGAGAGCCAAAGCAGCCTCTCTCTTCTCGAGCTCTGTCTCAAACAGGAGCTCAAATGAAGTTACACTGTCTATGACAAGTCTGTTGATGTTCTTCTTTGAGACCATGCTCTCCAGAGTTCCTCCACCTTCTTCTATCATTGTCTTGACTTGTTCAGGAGTGTATTCGACGAAAATGAATTTTCCAGATTCTTCATACTTCTTCAAGTCAAAACCGACTTTCAACATATTCTTATAGAGGTCGTCTTTTTTCTCCTCGAAAGTCAGGTACATGCAAGTCTCGCCATTCTTTAATCCCGTGTATAAGAATTGGAGCGAGAATATTGTTTTTCCAGAACCAGCTCCTCCAACCACGAGATTTACAGAGCCTTTTCCCAAGCCGCCATCTGTTATCTCATCAAAAGTAGTGATTCCTGTCTTTACTCTATCGAAATCCTTGGATTTTTTGGATTCGTGTATAGCAAGATATCTTTTAATCTTTCTTCTAGTCTTTTTTGTAGCTTTTTTAGCCTTGCCCTTAGTTCCCTTCCCTTTTTTTGTCTTCATGTCTGGATAAGAGAAGTGTATTTTTAAATGTTTGTCAAAATTTTATCCTGTCACAAAATAAGACAGGGCGAATCTTATGCCTACTGAGACTATGAAGAACATCGCTATTGATAGTGCCAGAAGAATAGGTATATATCTCAAGCCATCTTTTTCTTCTCCTGAATTGATAAGTCCTAGAGCTAAGGAGCTAAGGACAGACGTGCAGCCTAGAAGTATCAGAGAGAATATCCTTATGAATCCCACATCTATTATGACTTGAGATACTGTAAGAGGCACCTTCGATGAAACGTCAGGAGGTATGACATCGATGCCGCTTAGAGTAGAGGTGATTATCTCTGTGAGGACTGTGCTGAGAGAGAATAGCAGAGGAGAGATGAATCCGACTGCAGCGAAGATGAATATAGTGTACATCAAGACACTTGAGTGTATCTGTTTTCTTGTCAAGAGCTGTTGTCTTAAACTTGCCGCAGATTCCTCGAGCAAGGAAGCCAACTCACCTCCAGAAATTATACCGAAGTTGACTAGGTCTATTGTTCTTGCGACTATATTGGATTTTATCCTTTTTGACATGGCTGATAGGGATTCTGTCAAGTCCTCTCCTGTTGCAATCTCTTTAGCGACCCTCTTGAATTCTATATTCAGTCTTCCAAAATCTTCCCTTGCAGAGACTATGAATGCTCTATCAGTTGTGAGGCCAGACCTTAGATTGGTTGCCATGAGCTGGAGAGCGTCTGGCAGAGCATTTTCAGCTTCTTTAGCTATCCTATCTGCCTTTAACACAAATAGAGTGTAGAATATCAAGAGGACTATGATGAAGAGAGCGAAGAAAGCTATAATCCCATAGATCCAATTTGTTAAATAGTAGAGAGCGCCGAATCCAGCAAGCCCGAATATGATAGCTATCAAGATGAGGTTGTTTGCATGCTCCTTCGAATCTTTTTTCAGATTGACATAGATGGCCATCTTCTCGACCATCTTCGTATAAAACGGAAATATTTTAGATAGGAATATCATTTTACTTTTTTGTTTGTATTTTGTTTATTTTTATTGTATGATGTAAGTGATTATTTTCTCTTGCAGATTTGTGCCTGATGGCACGGGCAAGATTTTGATTTATTTCATTTGGTTATATTTCATATTATCAATTTATTTTATTGTTGCTGTGGTTGTGCTGAGGCACACAGCAATTCATTTAGATCAATGGTGGCCTCCCGGATTTTATCATGCCTAAAAATAGTATCTGGAGCAGCACGACCATGCCCATCACACTGAAGAGGATGACTTTGTAGTTCTCCCCAAGAGCCTGTACAAAAGTCGAGAGCACAAGTATGAATGTGACTGCAAGAGCAGGGAAGATTATGGCTATGACCATGTAGAACATGCTCAGTGGAGCGAGCTTCCCTCCATAAGCCTGTATCTCTGTAATCTGCTCTTGATTTAGCGATTTGACTATCTCTCTCAGGACATTTGAGATATCAGCACCAGCGCCCATGCCTGTCATGATCTGCCAGACTGTTCTCCTGAAGAATATCGACGGATTATTCTGAGAGACTCGTTCAAGAGCCTCGAGAGTCGGTGTCCCTGATTCCATTGAATTGATAGCTTTCTGGAATTCTTCAGATATCACGCCGTACTTGCTCCTTGATATGTTCTTCAGAGCATTGAAGAACGTGACTCCTGCTGTAAGCTGGACAGACATGGCACGCAGAGCAGGAAGAAGATTGCCCTCTATGTTCCTGACTTTTTTTGCTACCAAGACTTTCGGATAATTGATCTGCTGTATGAATATGAACAGAGATAAGAATATAGAGATTATAGGAGCATAGTATAGGCTTGCTTTTCCGAGATAGGATATCACCAAAAGGATTGCAGTCAAGAGGATAAGGTCAAATAGCAAGGAGGTCAGACATATCGCGAGATACTTCTCTGGCTTGAGCGGGATGTTCGCCTGTAAGAAGTATGCCTGAAATTTCTTGTTCTTATCAGCTATCTTCTTTCCAGTGTCTGCGAATATATTTGAGCTTCTATCTAAGAACTTCTCTGGAAATAAAAGAAGCGGAATTCTGAACATGTTCCTTGTACCTTTTTAT
>CAZKFK010000065.1:0-3572 GCA_964552095.1 Candidatus Woesearchaeota archaeon
GTCTAAAACTTTCTTTTTTTCTTTAGATGTTCTTTAGTCTGAGTGCCTTTGAATTGAGCAGTAGTCATATAATAGTTACGGACAGCATCTGCAATTCCGTTCATGTCCCTTATGTTTCTTTTTACAAGGTCCATCAAGATCTTTTTCTTGGCATCGAGTTCCCGGTTTATTTCAGAGAAGCTCATGCCTGTGTGCCTGCTTAATTTTTCGAAGACAGTCATCGATGGAGCATGCTTTATGATCGTGTCATTCGCTGGCTCATATCTATAGAGTATGTTCGGCTTGACACCTACTTTATCTGATTCGTTCGCGACGAATTCTGTGACTTGATATGTTCGTCTGACTCCTTTTCTTCTATCTCTGAACATCGTTACACATAAATCAACTGCTTTCAGAAGATTTGGAGGGACATTAATCGGTGGATTTATCAATCTAGAGATGGTTTCAGCTGCGCTATCTGCATGTACTGTTGCATAGACGCTGTGACCAGTGTGCATGGCTTCAAAGAGGACTTCAGCTTCCTCTTTTCTTCTCATCTCTCCAAGTATTATTCGATCAGGACGCATTCTAAGTGAGTTCACAAGAAGGTCGAGCATTGTCACAGCCCCTTTGCCTTCTGCATTCGGCATCCTTGTCACAAGAGGGGTCCAGTATAGATGTTCTGGCAATTGAAGCTCCCGTGTATCCTCAATGCTGATTATCCTATGATATGGGGGAAGGAATATGGAGGAGATGTTCAGCATCGTTGTTTTTCCTGAAGCAGTGCCTCCTGAAAAGAGTATGTTCAATTCATATTGCATAGCAGTCCATATCAGGGCGAAGATGTCCAGAGAGCATGTGCTATTGTTTATGAAATCTACAGCTGTCCAGGGCTCTCGGGCGAACTTTCTTATTGTTATCGTGTTCCCTTTCGTGCAGATAGGATATAAAATAGAATTCACTCTGTCTCCTGTTATGAGGTGAGCATCAAGCATCGGAGTAAGAGTAGTAATCTGCCTTCCTACTCTCCTTGCGATTATCGCTGAATAGTTCTCTATCTGTTTCTCTGTCTCGATTGTCAAGTTAGTTATCAACCAACCATATTTTTTATGGAAGACCCTGACTGGTTCTTTTGCAGATGTCACGACTATCTCCTCTAGATTCGGGTCAGCTATAAGGAGCTCGAGATTGCCCAGGCCTATCATCTCGTTGATGAGGATGCCTGAAAGGAGCCTCATGGTGTCCTCTGGAAGCTTGAATTGCTGTTTCATCATCTCTTCGGACTTTAATTTCAATCTTGTCTTGAGTTTCTCTATCGCATTGCTGTCTGTGACTTCAAAATTTATTTCAGTAGTGTTTATCAGCCTCTGCCTGACATTATCTAGAAGGGCTTTTGTCGGCTCAGAGAGCTCGGGAAGCTTGATATTATAGAACACTCCTTCATCTATCTTGACGACATCCACTTGTATCTTGACTTCATTCGCATTGACATCATACTCTTCTATATAATTCTTCTTTCTTATCTGGTCTTGTATCTCTACAGATATCTGCTCCTTGCTTTTTTTGATTCTCTGCTCTTCAGCAATATCTGCAGAAACAGGCTCGGTTCTGCTGATCATGCTTTTATGTTTTGAGAACTTGAAACCATGCCTGTGCTTCTTGAATTTTTTCATATATGCTTCAACCTCTTTTTTCTTTTTGACCTCTTTTTATTTTTTATGATATTCTTTTTATGATGATGCTTTCTTGAGCTCTTTCTTTTTCAGGACAGGGCCGCCAAAAGCAGGATAGGATATTTCCGCCAAACCATGCTCTGCCAGGACAGTGCA
Source organism: Candidatus Woesearchaeota archaeon (assembly GCA_964552095.1). Taxonomy (GTDB): domain Archaea; phylum Nanobdellota; class Nanobdellia; order Pacearchaeales; family UBA284; genus JAPLYB01. The sequence continues at coordinate 1,809 of CAZKFK010000065.1, forward strand.
CCAGTCAAGTATCTCTTTCTTGCTGACCTTGAATGTTTTTGCTAGATTGTCTACTTTGAGAGAGTTTTTCTTCTCGAGAAGGTTATAGAGCACGTCAAGATGCGTTTCAGTGCTTCCTTCTTCGATTGCCTCTTCTTTTTTGACCTCTGGTCCTCTTTATTCTATCTCCTCTTCTTTGGGCCTCATTTTTTCCTCACGCATAAACGAGGATTTTTTGCCTTTTATTTCTTTCGATTTAATTTTCTGTTTCTTCCTGAAATCTGCTTCAATCTTTTTTAGATTCGGGACCGATGGAATGCTTGGTCTCATAGTCTCATGCATCATCGATACACTTGGTGTCGCTTGCTCTGAGGAGCGGGGCTCGGGATGTTTGGAAGGGATATGGCTATAAGAGGGTTTTTCAAGACTAACGAGGCCTTTCTCTTCTTCATATCCCGAGAGTTTCCCCCTGAATACCAGATTCAGTATGAATGTAGTGAGCATCAGAAGAACGCCTGTTATGAGCATATAAGTGGAGATTGGAGATGAGAGTGTCCTGATGAATTGAGAGCTGAGGCCAAGGAGTTTTGAAATCAACGAGATTATAAAAGGGAGAGAGAGTAAAATCCCGGCTCCGAAAAATATCTTGAGAAGTATGTTATTATGCTTCTTTATGTTTATTATCCTGACCCTCTTTATCTTGAAGCCGTTGTTTATCTTCTTTATCAGGCCCATGCCTTGGATGACCCGCCCGATGATAGTCCCGTCTTCATCAAAATCACGTATCTCTTTGAAGCATATGTAAAAATCATTTATCAAGACAGCTCTTGGGCCCCGTTTTGAGTTCACAAGCCCGACAGTACCCTTTGCATTCTTCAGGGGAAGATAGATGGGATTGGGATTGGTCTTCTCCTCGTTAGGATGTTTTATGATCTGTATGAAGGAGGGATTTCGGTTGCAGAAAGTCATTCCAGAGTATTTTCCGAGCATGGCCCGTCTCGCGACTTCCTGGACTATGGGGATGGTATTATAATAGAGATATATCACTATATCGCCATAAGGGGTCTCAAGGACCATCGCCTTTCCTGTTTTTTTGTTCAAAACAGCATCTGAATCAAATGAACTAAATTTTTCGAGTTTTTTCTTTGAAGCTCTGTCAGATTTTTCAGAATCTCTCATTTGTTACATAAATTTTATAAACTACAAAACACCCTCTTTTTATTATTAAGCTGTCGGCATTTTATAAATCTTGTGTTTAAATCACATACAAAAAGAGGAATGGCAAAAATCAAGCGCGGGCAAGTGAGTGTTGAATATACTTTGATAATCGGTTTGATTGTCATCGCTTTGACAATCGCGGTTGCCATAGCTTTTGCATACGCTACTTCTGCCCAATACCAGATAAAGTTGAATCAAATCGACAAGATAGGCAAGAAAATCGCTGAGACAGCTGATTCTATCTATTATCTTGGTCAGCCCTCGAAATCAACTATAGACCTGAATATGCCCGAAGGTGTCAGGGAGATATTGATTATAAGGGACAAGACCCCCAATTATATACAGTTCAGGTGCAAGGGACCGACAGGAGAATTCTATTCAGCTTACTATGTGCGGGGCCTTCTATACAATAATGGACAGCCGCTGAATAATTCGAGGTTCATAAGCCCTGGGTTAAAGCAATTAGTCGTGAATATGACGGATAATTATGTTATGCTTACGCCGATTTTGGCTTAATTAAAGGTTAGCAAGAAATCCAGCGGAGCGGTGTCCACTTTAGTGGACGGA
>CAZKFK010000066.1:0-3560 GCA_964552095.1 Candidatus Woesearchaeota archaeon
ACTCTTTTGCAGACACTTTTGTCCCTCAAGATAGGTTAAGTGAACCAGATATGGCTTATCCTTTGGTCTGCGATCTCTGCTCAGAATGCGGGCAGATACAAGCCCGAAGCGTGACTAGGCCAGAAGATAGATACTGCACTCATGACTACTCTTATACTTCCTCAAATTCTGGGTTCTCAAGAGAGCACTGGACAAAGTATGCTCAAGAAGTCTCTCAGAAAGTAGGCTTACAGGAAGGAGATTTTGTCCTGGAAATAGGATCAAATGATGGCTTTTTATCTGAGAGGTTTTTAAAAGCAGGACAAATAGTTCTTGGTGTCGATCCATCACGATATATGGCAGATTTAGCGCGAGAGAGGGGTGTCGAAACATTTGTCGGCCTATTTGATGGTTCTGCGGCAGAGAAAATAATGAGGAAGCATGGGAAACCAAAACTAATTGTAGCTAACAATGTATTCAATCACTCTAATGATCCGCTGGATTTTGCAAGAGGAGTTGCAGCTATGCTCGATGAAGACGGAACTTTTGTTTTTGAACTCCCTTGCTGGTGCATCGGTGTAAGAGATGGGCATGTTGACCAGATATATCACGAACATGTGAGTTATTTTACTGCAAGGTCTTCTAAAGCACTTTTAGAAAGAGCTGGATTGAAAATAAACGGTATCGGGGTTGTTGACTATCATGGGGGTTCTCTAAGGGTCTTTGCTAAGCATGCTGAAAGGGTACAAGGTCCTTGCGAGGAAGAAACAGCACTCATCGATGAAGAAAGAAGAGATAGAACATTTGATGTCGGGACATACAGAGATTTGATGCATAAAGTTCATGACCAAAGGGATAGATTTTTACAGAAAGTTTATGAAATAAAAGAGCAAGGGGGACATATTGTCTGTGTCGGTGCTGCGGCAAAAGGGAATACGCTTCTTACTTTCTATAATCTTGGAAACAGAGTCATTGATTATGTCACAGATTCTTCGCCACATAAACAAGGGAAGTACACTCCATTGACAAGAATTCCGATTGTAAGCGATGATATTTTCAGAAGATATGATTCTGTCCATGCACTAATCCTGTCTTGGAACCTTACTGATAGATTGAAAACAATATTATTGCCAATCAATCCAAACATAAAATTCATTTCTCCTTAGAACAGACTTATATTTGATGCCCTAGTCTTTTGAAACCCTGTCTGTATTCATCTGGAATTATTGAAGGAGTGATTCTCCTTGTATCTTTTTCATAATTCTGGCCACCTCTTACGCCGATAGTCAGTGCTAAGAACTCATTATACTCGCACATCCTAAGAGCATGAATCTCTCCAGGAGGTGTTTCTACTAAATCTCCTTCTCTTAAGACAACCATCTCCGCAGGTTTTTCAGATCCCTCTTGCTTGTACCAGTATTCTAGTGCGCCTCTTGTGATATACATCGCTTGCCAAGTCTCATCATGAACATGATCTCCTCTTATTGAACCTGCATTTGTGATGACGCGCGCTACATGCTGAATATTTGTATCAAAGAACAGATCTACGATTGTCCCGCGTACATCATCATGCCTTTCAAGGGGACGTTTTACATCAGTCAGAGTATGTCTTAATTTCATTTTTTTATTTATTTTTGCTTCTTTATAAGGTTTTATATGGTTTATCATATATAAGGTCAAGAATCACCTTGGATTTAGTCCTTTAATTGCTTCGCAAGTATATCTGAAATCTCTGAGATACTCTGAATAAGAGGCTCTAGGGATCCCCAGTGCTTCAAGTTTTGTTCCTCTACGATGTGGGGGGAGTCTTTTTTTTGTAAAATATCCAAGTATCAGGCCGGCACCATAGGCCATTTCAACTCTTCTTTGCGCGATATCCTCAATTGAAACCAGACGAGTAATTCCCTCAGAACGCAGTTCTTTTCCATCTCTTAAACTTTCTTCAATAATCCTCAAACACTCTTGTGAGGGTCTTGATAAAAAAATACTGTGCAGGACATCTACTGGCTCTCCTGCTGCTGTTGGGATAGTGATTACAAAATCCATATAAGGAGTGACATCTAATAGTAGCCCCTTCCTAACTGCCTCTGCTTTTTCCAAATCTCTAGAGAGATCCCTTCTAGAAGAGCCTGACCCTAATCTAGAAAAGGTGTTTATTGTCGGGCCAATCTCTTTCTCACCGGGTGAGGTTGCGGCTTCTTCATAAATCTCTCTAATAAAAGTATCTGGGGGGACCTGTATCCTTCATGAAAATTTCCTCCAAGAAGGTTTGCTTTCCCCCTTTCTCTTGGATTGGGATATGATTCATCGTATACAGATACTAAGAACCTAGTCTGACTATCAAAGCAAATAATCTCTGCGCTAGCATGGTGGTGTATATCTCTCATCGTCTCTAAAATCTTGATTTATTTAATTAAACTCCTATAGCGCCTCTTTAATCTTCCTTAATCTTTTTGAATATGCCTGTAGAGGACAGCTCCTCAAAACCTGTCTTGTCTTTTCTATCCAGAACAATGAATTGAACACCATGGCCTTCAGTGAGTTTTTTTCTAAGAGGGATATCTGAGACATCATTATTTATGATATAGACATCTGGTTTGAGCTTCTCAAAAACTAATTTGAACATCGAATGCAGATCATTTTCTAGAGTGTATCTGTCCAGAAAACAGAAATCGACCGGCTTTAGAGAATCGACCATCTTCAGTCTAGTCGCTTCATCGAGGATCGGCCGCTCTTTCCCTTTTAAAAATCTGATGATCCTGTCATCTCCAACAGACACAACTAGAATATCTCCGTATTTTTTGCAATTTTCAAAGAATATCGCATGACCTACATGAGTCAGATCAAAGGACCCTGAACAGAAAATAATCTTCTTGTCTTTATATTTTTCCCTTATCTTTGGCAGCTCTTCAACATTAATTATCATTCTATACTAAGAATTTGCGGTTTATTTACCTAACTCACTAGCAAGTTCTCTTCCAAGATTTATATAGTGATTATCATCCACACTCTTCCCAGGAGTTATTGGGATTTTTCCTGCTTTTTCTAAAGCGTCTTTCAAATCAGCTACGACCATCATCCTAGCAAGTTCTTTGAATTTGACCCTTGGCTCCCATCCAAGAACTTGCCTTGCTTTTGAAGAGTCCCCTTGCAAAGCTGGAACCTCGGCCGGCCTTCTAAATCTATCACTTGATTCTAAGAATGCAGTATAATCTAGACCAACAAGTGAAAATGCTTCCTGCATAAATTCTCTTACAGTATGGGTTTCACCTGTTGCAATAACATAATCATCGGGTTTTTCTTGCTGTAAAATCCTCCACATGGCTTCAACATACTCTCTTGAATAGCCCCAATCTCTTTTTGCATCTAAATTTCCTAGAACAATTTTATCCTCTTGGCCAAGAATTATTTTCGCGAGCCCCATCGTAATCTTTCTTGTGACGAAGTTCTCTCCTCTTCTCGGAGATTCGTGATTGAATAGGATGCCATTCGCTGCAAAGAGACCGTAGGCATTCCTGAATAATTTAGTTATATCGAAGGCCGCAACTTTAGAGACTCCGTATGGGCTTTGTGGCCTGAAT
>CAZKFK010000067.1:0-3514 GCA_964552095.1 Candidatus Woesearchaeota archaeon
AGCTTATGTACAATCCTAGTTTTTTATAGTATATGTATAAGAAAATCGAGTAGACTAAGAAAAAGACTCCCAAGAACAACAATGAAAATTGAAGGGAGAAGGCCTTCGTCAAGTATCCGACTACAGGGAATAAGATGAAAACCCCTATATTATTGAACATATTCTTCACAGACAGCAGAGTTGTCCTATGCGATGTGCCGATATATTTGTTTGCATAAGCATCAATAACAACCCCAAAGAATCCGTCGACAAATGGGATGAACATCAAGAAGATGAACCCGATGTACTTGAACATGACTGCCATGAAAAAGACTCCTATAAGTATCAAAGCCCACATCAAGAAGAATGATTTTCTCTCTTTTAGTTTGTTTTCCAATGAATGTGCTTTTTTAGCAGAGAAAGCTGTAATCATGGATGTTACAAAACCTAGAACCCCCATCAAAGCAATAGGGATGGCTATGGCTTGATAGTACGCAGAAGATATGCTGAATATGATTGAAATGATAGATGCAATAGCAAGTGAGAAGAAAGCCAGGAATTTAAGATAATTGCTCTTTCTGAAAAAAGCCAGGCTCTCTTTCAAATGATTCCATGAGCTCTTGAAACTTACTTTTTTCTTTGATTTGTAGGGCTCTTCAAGGAAAAATCAAGATACTGAATTAGATCTTAAGGTTCTCCGCCCACTTATCTAAATCTTTGAGGACTTGCTCAGGCTTCAGGGCTCTCAATTTCTTGACAAGATTTTTATCTTCCAACATTGCCTCAGAGACAGGGACACAGACACCATCTATAGAGCACTCTTTCTCTGTTGCAGGTTTTTTATAGTGCAAAGAGAAAGGAACCCTGGCAAGTTTTCCAGAAGGAGTTCCACTTGGATCAAGGATTATCATATTCTTGATTTTTTCATGGCCTCCTGAAACAGGAATCTTTGTTCTTTTTTTTATTTGTTCAGCCCATTTCGATATAAAACAAGGAGCTTCTTCATTTTTGCTATAAGCAATGTATTTTGAATAGAATCCATACTCTTGGGCTTTTTTCAGAATAAGATAGATATGGAATGAAGAGCCTGTCCAAAGCACAATTAATCTATCTTGTACAATCTTATTGAATTCCTCATCCTCTTTTATTGCTCTGACAAGTTCAAGAGCGACTTCTTGAGCTTGTTCTGATGAAAGATTCTCTCTATCAATATCAATGAAGACTCTCTCAATCTTATTTCCTTGCCCCTCCCCATTTGTTGCATAGAAGAGGTCAACACACTTATTCGGCGGAAAATAAAGCCAGACTTTTTCTTGAATTTTATTGACCTTTTTGCTATTTATTGCTTCCTCTCTTGGCATATCTTTTCTCAAGGCAAAGAACTTGTCATTCATCTCCTTGGCAAGTTCTCTAATACTCAGGACAGGGTCTTTCGAGCCTCGCCTTATGAAGAATCCTCGGAATTCAGAGCCTTTAGACTTGCCGAAACTAGGAATCCAGATTTTTGACGCGATTTCCTTATTCTTCAAGAAATTCTGGACTTTTTTATTTTGGGCGATTTTTGAATAATAATAAAGAACATCAAACTTCCCTTTAGGATATAGGATATTCATGTCCTATCAAAGGGGATTGGGCTTATAAAGATTTATAAAGGTATTTTCAAATAAATTATCATGGGATTAATGAGTGCAAGAAAACTGAAGAAGAGAAGAAAAAAGCTGAAGTGGAGCCACTTTGGATACAAGCGAAGACTCTTATCTCTAAAAGAGAAAACCGATCCTTTAGAGGGTGCAAGTCAAGCTAAAGGCATAGTCCTTGAGAAAGTCCAGCTTGAAGCCAAACAGCCGAACTCTGCAATGAGAAAGTGCGCAAGAGTCCAGCTCCTGAAAAATAACAAGACAATAACAGCATTTTTGCCTGGAAATCTGGCCCAAAAATATATTGATGAGCACGACGAAGTCTTTGTTGAAAGTATAGGCGGAAAGATGGGCAGAGCTAAAGGAGACATCCCTTGTGTAAGATATCAAGTCATAGCTGTAAATGATCAGCCTCTTTCAAGGCTTGTTCATGGAAAAATAGAGAAAGGTAGGAGATAAAACTAAATTAAGTATCTAAATAAGATATAATAAATAAAAAGCTAAATAAAGATTTTTGGTGTTCTTCAGAACACAACGTTGCAAAAATCATTTACATAAAAACCATACATCATCAAAATGAAAATATTCGACATGTTTGAAACAGAAGGCATTGAAATCAAGGACTTAGGATTAAGAAATTATATCAACTTAGAACCTAGATTGATTGTCAAGTCACACGGAAGAGCAAGAGAGAGATTCTCAAAAGCCAAGATAAACATCGTCGAGAAGCTTATCAATGAACTAGCTGTCCCTGGACATAGGGGAAAGAAACACAAGATAATCACAAGAGTCGCTGGAAAATATACAAGAGAGGCCAAAACAGTCATTGAAGCTTTTAAGATAATAGAGAAGGCAACTGGGAAGAATCCAGTACAGATTTTTGTGACAGCAGTAGTGAATGCCTCCCCAAGAGATGAGGTCACAGCAATAGAATATGGGGGAGCAAAGTATCCACAGGCAGTAGATATAAGCCCGACAAGAAGGATAAGCATAGCAATAAGAAACATAGTCCATGGCTCTCATGATAAATCTTTCAATAAGAAGAAAAAGATATATGAAGCCTTAGCTGAGGAACTCATGAAAGGTGCTGAGAACTCAAACGAGAGCTTCTCAGTCACGAAGAAGAATGAGCTCGAGAAGCAGGCTGATGCAGCAAGGTAATCCCTCATTTTTATAGGAAGCATTTTAAACATATTTCAAAACTAAAAAATGGCACAAAAAGAATCAAGGATAGACAAGTTCAAGAGACTTGTTTCGCAACAGAGTCATATAAGGAATGTCTGCACCTCAGCGCATATACATCATGGAAAATGTATTTCTGGAGAGTCCAGACTTTTAATGCTAAATGGAGAAATGAAAAATGCAAAAGAAATATTTAATTCTGTTGCTGAAACTGGAAGAATTGTCAGGGACAATGAAGACCATATTGTTTATGAACCTTCTGATAAACTTGAAATTTTCTCTTTAAATAAAGAAACAGGAAAAATTGAAACTAGGCAGATAAGCCATGCTTGGAGGCTTATCGGAGGAAAAACAATCAAAATAAAAGCAAGAAATGGTTTTGAAATAGAAACAACGCCAGAACATAAATATACTGTTTCTAGAAATGACGAATTTGTTGATGTTGAAGCAAAAGACATTAAATTAGGAGACAGAATTGTTTGTGCTAGAAAAATTAAAGTAGAAAACAAACAAAATATAGAAGAGGAAATAATCAAGGGGCTTGCTAAAGATAATTTTTATGTTAATCTGGATTTAGAGTTTCATGAAGCATTGAAGACAAAGATTTTTCTATATGGGTCGAATAAAATAAAAAAGGAATTAGGGATATCCATCAAAGTTAGATCATTTTATCATGGAATCTGGCAGAATAGATATAATCTTAAAGATTTTGTTGC
>CAZKFK010000068.1:0-3446 GCA_964552095.1 Candidatus Woesearchaeota archaeon
TAGCATGACAGAAATATTCTCCATTTTTTGTTATTAGGCAGTCAGAAGTTACATTGACATCCTTTAGTATTGGAAGGTCGTAACTCGCACATCTCCCTGTATTAGGATTACAGTAATCTCCCCGGGCTTTGCAGTCTTCTACAACTTGATACCCCCCACATCCAGAACAATTATAAGAAATATCATCCCTGCAGAAAACATGAGATTCTTGTTGCTTGTTGCATTCATCAGGGATTGCTGCACAAAAATTTAAATTAGGAAATTGAAAATTAGATCCTCTGCCCCATGAATGACGTGAACATCCATCTATGGAACCCTCTTGTATGCAAGTTGTCCATGAATCTGGGCCGGGCACTGGGTGTGAACATGGACTACAATCTCCAATTTTGCAATAAGTATCACTGCATCGCGTTATAGATGTTATCGCGAGGTCTTTAGCCCAATTAAATCTTGCTGTTGAACCAACAATAGAATGAAAATGACCACCAGTATTATCATCAATATATATCCCATTATCTGAGAAATGAGTTACTACGGTGTCTACTATATGTGTTATCACTGAATTTCCAGTTATTTTTATCCCATGATGATATCCATCATGTATATAGCTTCCATAAATATCTGCAGAATATGCATCAGCAACGTCTATACCATGAAGTTCGCAATTTAGAATTTCTGTATTCTTAATTTGTATACCACTCCACCCATTAATCATATAAATGCCCCTTGTTGTCCAAAAATGGCTACAATTTATAATGCAGTTTTTTATTGTAACACCAGAACTTGCAATAACAAACATGTTTATTTTGTCTTCAGCTGCAAATAAAGTGTATCCCCTACAATCAAATGTCAGGTATATATGAGATCTCCCATTTACGAAAGCAAGACCACTAAGTTTATATCCTAGCTTTGGATTTGGTTGTATTGGCAATGATACATTTTTTGTGAGATAGATAGTCGAACCTTCTGGTGCAGTGTTTATTGCTTGTTGGCAAGAATCTGGGCTGTCACAAGGAATTTCATCTGCATGAGCAATCGTTATGAAAGACACTAAAGAGATGAGCATGAAAACCACGAAAAGCACTAGAAATAAAGCCTTATTTTTATCCTCTTTTAACATCTTTTTTTCCCTTTTTACCATCTTTTTTCCTCTGAAAATAGAGGAAATTCGAGTTTATAAATTTTATATCATATTGATATAAATGCGCGATAAGATGGGGATATCATTAGATAATTTTTTATATACCTTATTTTTATATCTTTATGCTAATCAGAGGATTTTAAGCATGCTAATCGGAATTGTTGGCAAGGCTAATTGCGGAAAAAGCACGTTTTTCAAAGCTGCAACGCTGTCAGATGTTTTAATTGCGAACTATCCTTTTGCAACTATAAAGCCAAATCATGGTATCGGTCATGTGAGAGTCGATTGCATTGAGACTTTTTTCAAGGTCAAGTGCAATCCAAGAGAGGGCTTCTGCATTCATGGACAGAGATTTGTGCCTGTTGAACTTCTTGATGTTGCTGGCTTAGTTCCTGGAGCTCATGAAGGCCGTGGATTAGGAAATCAATTTTTAGATGACCTAAGCAACGCAGACTTATTGATACATGTTGTTGATATGGCTGGCTTGACTGATTGTGAGGGAAAGCCATGTTCTGCTGGCATGAGAGACCCTTGTGATGATATCTTATTTTTAGAGGAAGAGCTGGATTACTGGTATCTTGGAATATTGAAGAAAGTCTGGAGGACTTTCATAAGAAAAATCGAAGTTGAACATTCTGAATTTGAGAAAGCTGTGGCTAAGCAGTTCTCGGGACTAAAGGTCACAGAAGAGATGGTCAGAAAAACTATAAAGAATCTTGAGATAGATTTGGATGAAGAGAAGCCATCTGCTTGGCAAGAACCAAGATTATTCGAGTTTGCAAGAGAGCTGAGAAAAGCGAGCAAACCCATGATTATAGCGGCAAATAAATCAGACAGGCCTGAATTTGATGAGAATTTTAAGAAAGCGAAAGAAAGATTTCCTGGACTTTTGATTGTGCCTTGCTCTGCTGAATCAGAGCTTGCTTTAAGAGAGGCTTCAAGGTCAGAACTTATTGAGTATATTCCAGGAGATGCTGATTTCAAGATAATTAAAGAGGATAAGCTTGATGAAAGAAGGAAAAAAGCCCTTGAATTCGTCAAGAACAAAATCCTCAAGAAATGGAAAAACACAGGAGTCCAGCAGACCCTGAATTCAGCTGTCTTTGATTATCTGAAATATGTCTATGTCTTTCCAGGAGGCCTTAATAAGTTGGCAGACAGCAAGGGAAATATCCTGCCAGATTGTTATCTCATGCAACCAGGCTCAACTACTCTAGATTTTGCATTCAGGATTCATACAGACATAGGGAATAATTTTGTCAAAGCAATTGATGTCAAGAAAAAAGTTGCAGTCGGCAAAGACCATGCTCTTAAGAACGGCGATGTCATAGAGATCATGACTAAGAAATGAGGTAAGTGTAAAGATTAATTGCGCAGGACAACGTTGTTTTTTGCACTCGAAAGCAAAAAATCCTGCAAGAAAATAGTTCTTATAACTTATAATTATTTTATTTTTCTGGGAGTGTTTTCTGTCTGTTTAGAACCAAGAATCTTGAACGTGGGTTGACTCCTTTTTGTTGTCCAAAATCTGTTCCATTGTTATATGCTATGAATGGTTCTGCAGGGGGATACTGGCCATAGCCTGGTGGAGAGACAAGATCATCTTGATGACATTCTCTTCTTGGCCTGCAGAAAGTATCTTCAAGCAGTGATACAGTTACATAGAGCGGTCCAGAGGGGGTATGTGTTGCAGACGGAGTATGTTGAATAGAAAGTCTACGATCTCTTTGATAAGCACTATCTGCTCTGGCCATGTTCAAATCAAAAGCCCTAATCCGTGCCTCCCCTGTTTTGAGATAATAAGTATGAGCTGGTGCAACGCGCTGTCCTCCCTGTCTTGCGAGAAGTTTTTCGAACTCTGCTCTTGGGTCTTGTTCTGATCCTCTTTCTCCAAAAAGTTCCCAGTAATTTTCAAGAAGAACAAATAAGTCAATGCCCTTATACTTCCCCATAATCTCTTGAATTTTTGCCTCATCTATGTTATGAAGAACTGCTTTTCCAAGGCTAATTGGCTTTGTAGGAAGCTCACCACGCACAGATTCTCTGTCAGGAGGGAAGACACTTGAGCCAGCGACAATTGTTGTAAGAAAAATCCTTTGGCCATCAACAACAAGCTCTAATCCATCCATTATATCCAAGGCCATAGAAACTCTTTCGCGTTGATGAGGTCTTAGAACATGATGATACCATAAATCCGCAGATCTTCTCTCTCCAACATACAAATTATGGCTATGATTCATTTTTAATAATCAAAAAAGATTATGCACTTGCAATTGGCAATTCATTGGGATCAATACTAGAGCAA
>CAZKFK010000069.1:0-3420 GCA_964552095.1 Candidatus Woesearchaeota archaeon
ATAACTGGTTGCATGCCCGAAGTTCTAGAAAAAAAACTTGAGAAGCTCTGCCCAAGAGCCTCAATAGTCGGGATAAATCATGTCAAAGAGGTTCCAAACGCGGTCAAGAAACTTATTGAAGGAGAGCAAGTCAAGATTCTTGATAAATCAAATGCAAAGAACAATGAAATAAAACTTTGTATGCCCAAATCAAGAGCAAAAAGCATAGTAGGAACAACTCAAATTGCTTCAGGTTGTCTTGGCTCATGCACTTATTGCCTCACAAGGCAAGCAAAAGGCTCTCTTTTCTCCTTTCCATCAGAAAAAATCATAAAAAATATCGAGCAAGACTTGCAAGCAGGATGCAAGGAAATCATCCTAACCTCCCAGGATAATTCAGCTTATGGCCTAGAGGATTCTGATGTATCTGTTAAGAATGCCCTTCTTGGCTCGCAACGTTGTGCTACAGCACCGAGCCAATTAAATAATAAAATACAACTTAACTCAAAATCTCAGCTACCCTCTTTAATTAAATCTATTACAGCATTGAATTATAGATTCTTCTTAAGAGTCGGGATGATGAATCCTGAACATGTCTTGCCTATACTCGATGAACTTATTGAATCATACAAATCTGATAAAGTATTCAAGTTCTTGCACATCCCTATTCAATCTGGTTCTGATAAAATTCTCAAGGCAATGAACAGGAAGTACAAAGTCAAAGACTTCTTAAAAATAATCAATAAGTTCACAGAAGCCTACCCAGATATCACAGTTGCCACAGATGTTATTGTGGGCTTTCCAGGCGAAAGCGAGGACGACTTTAACAAAACTCTGGCGCTTATATCTCAAATCAAGCCCGATGTCCTCAATATATCAAGGTTCTGGCCGATGCCGGGAACAGAAGCAAAGAAAATGCCGAACCAAATAAATCCACAAATTAAAAGAAAAAGAGCGACAGAACTCATGAAACTGCATGCCAAAATTGCCCTTGAAAATAAAAAGTCTCTAATCAGGCAAGAGTTCAAGGTTCTTATTGATGGCAAAGGATTCCAAGATACTTGGATTTCAAGAAATCAAGAATATAAGATGATAATCCTAAGAAGCAAGGAGAATCTATTGGGGAAGTTCATTAAAGTCAAGATTAAAGAGATTAGGCCTCACTACTTGTTAGCTGAGATTTACGAAAGTTGATAAGCTAATTCTGGTGTTGTGACTATCCAAGTTTCTGTCTTACACTTTATTTTTCTATCTCCCCTAACATGTCCGGGATTTTCAGCTGAACGTGGCGTTCTTTGTGCATGAGCACGTCTCCGAATTCCAGCATAAACTCTATCTATATCATTCAATCTAACACATAGTGCACAATCTGAATCGAGAATCTTTCCAACGCCTTGTGGGGTTATATAGAAATCATCCCTATTACCCTGCCTATCTTGGTATGTCACATGGACTCCATGAATTCTCCATGGCTCTTTTGCAGAATAGTACATTGTATTGCTTAAACTATATCTTCTATCAAATTTTGTTTGAACTTTGGCTGGTTCAGGCAAAGGCGGAAGTGAGCGCCCAGCTTGTCTATATCTTATTTCAGCTCTCTCAATGACTTTCATTTTCATCATCTTTAAGAATCATAAACCTTAAAAGCATTTATGTTTTGAAATGTTATCATGAAACCCCAAAAACAGAATAAGAAAAAAGCCATTATCCGGCATGGAAAGGACAGCATTTCAAATATCAGGATATGCCCCAACTGCGGCTCCATAGATATAGAGATTTTGAACATCACAAAGCAATATGCTTTTGCCTTTGGCCTTCCTACAGCATATAAATGCCGTTCCTGCGGCTTCTCAAGCCATATTTTCCCAGAAGTCAGCGAAGATGAATTGAATAAATTAAAGAACAGAAAGAAGCGCACTAACTAAAGCGCATAATGATAACAATTGCTAAGTGCATAAGCACAACATTAGCAACACACTAAATCAATAACAATACAAAAACTAAAAAATGTACGAGATAAAAGAATCATTTCAAAAGTATCTAGATGAACTTATTTCAGATAAAGAGGATATGAAAAAATTCCTTGAATCATGTAAGAAACCCACAAGGACAATAATAAGATGCAATACTCTGAAAATCTCCCCAGATAGATTGAAAAAAAGGCTCGAAGCAAAAGGATGGAAAATCTCTCAAGTCCATGGATTTCCAGAAGCTATGATAATTGAATCAAGACTCGGGCCAGGAGAGCTTGGGCGGACTATTGAGCATCAAACAGGCTTATACTATGTTCAAGAGCTTTCATCAATGATGTCTGCACTGGCTCTAGAGCCTAAAGAGCATGAATCAGTCCTTGACCTGTGTGCATCGCCAGGTTCAAAGACAACACAGATGTCTATGATGATGAATAACACAGGATTTCTTCTTGCAAATGATGTCAAGATAGATAGGATAAGGGCCTTGTCATCGAATCTAGAGAGATGTGGCTGCATGAATGTCATAGTATCTAGGATGGACGGAGTTCGATTATGTGAAGAAGTTGCTTCAAGAAAGATAGTCTTCGATAAGATTCTTGTCGATGCTCCCTGTTCAGGAGAGGGCATAATAAGATCAGACCCAAAAGTCTGGTCAATGTACAATCCAGATATGATCCAGGGCATAGCATCTCTACAAAAAAAACTTATCGCAAGTGCATTGAAATGTCTGAAATCAGGAGGGATTTTGGTCTATTCAACCTGCACTTTTGAGCCTGAAGAAGATGAAAAAGTGATTCAATTCGCTCTGGATAAATTGAATGTCAAGCTCGAGGATTTTGAGCTTCCTCTGAGAACAAGAGAGGGCATAGAGGAATGGAAAAATAAAAGATTCAGCGATGAAATAAAAAAAGTCAAAAGAATCTTCCCTCAAGACAATGATACTGAGGGATTCTTTGTGGCAAAACTGAGGAAACTATAAGATGAATCCAGATGAAATAAAATACATTGTAAGGACTCATGAATCCGCTGTGACCAAGAAAGGCAGATTCAGAGATTTTCACTATGACGAACCTTTTTCTTCAGAACAAACTGCCAGAGATCTTTTATTCCATAGAGAGAGTCATGGGAGCTTATATCCTGTTATAAGAAGGATGGATTTGATTGAGGTTCAAGGAGGAAAGGAAAGAGTCATAGATTTTATGCATAATATTAATTATAGCTGGGATTTTGTAGTAGCACATTCAAAATGAAAAACTAAAATGATAATAAGAAAATTTCGAAAAAACGACGCAAAGAAAGTTTGTGAAATCATTAAAAATAACAATAAGAGTATAATTGCCAGATTTTATCCTAAAAAAATAATTCAATACTGGAATAATAAATTAGTAACACCAAAATATCTTCTTAGAAAAAGAAAAAATAAAAGAGCTTTTGTCCTTGAAAAAGAGGGGCAAGTTATCGGCTATAT
>CAZKFK010000070.1:0-3255 GCA_964552095.1 Candidatus Woesearchaeota archaeon
ATTTATGACTGCGCAGACCTTAACTTGGTCTGAATAGCTTACAAGATTATTTTCATTGTTGATTGAATCAAACTTTCCGCCATTCTTGTTTGAAACAAGTATAACTTCAAAATTCTGAGAAGGAGCAGGGGTTGGAGTTTGTGATTGACTTGGGGAATGGGAGGAACCCTGCGTTTGACATGAGAGCTCGTCTGCCCAGCAGGCTATAACTTCTTTGTGATCGCTCCAACCAAAAGAGCTTGAACCGAAAAGAGCTTGTGCTGTTTTTGGTGAGACATCTATGACTTGTGCTTTAGCATTTATAACTACGCTAGAGTCTGGGCCCCAATCAAGAAGAGGGACAATAATGGATTTCCCAGTGTTCGGATTTATCAGTTTAATTTTTTCTCCACGCCACGCCTCTTTTAATCTTGTTTTATCATAAGTCACTCGAAGAGCCGCATAGTAATCGACTTGATTTGTATTCCTATTCGGAGTCTCAGTATCAAGGGTTAGAGGGCCACTTGAATCTCCTGGGCCACCAAAAGTTGTCAGATAGAGTTTTCTTGGAGAAGTCAAGTCAGGATATATTATCTTATTATCATTTGCTGGATTCAGAAGCAATAGTGTTGCTTCTCCTCCACCAGTTCCAAGTTGTGAAATCGTCAGACTAAAGTAACTGAGGATTGAAGAGCATTTAGAGGCATCATACTTCCCTGATTCTAGCCCTGCTAAATTCAAGATATCTTGTGGGAAGAAGCAGAGGGGATCTTTTGGATTGCTTAGACTTCCGGGATACTGTATCTCAAAATGTAGATGGGAAAATCCGGGAGTTGTATCTGAAAGGGACTTGAAGCACGCATTTCCTGTATTGCCCACATAACCGATTGGCTGTCCTTTCAAGACTTTGGTGTTCTCTGTGACTTGAATACTTTCAAGATGAGCATATCTTGAATAGAATGTCTTTCCATTTATTATGTGCTTTATCACTACATTATTTCCATATTTGTCGCCGCAGTTATATGAATCTTGTGCTTTAGATGATGAACTTGAGTCGCATGAACATTCATCACGAGCATGGTCCACTATTCCATCATAAATCGCATATACCCTTGAACCTGTTGGTGCCTCTATATCTATACCGGCATGCTCTCTATTATCCCCAATATAACTTGTAATGTCCCCATAACCTTCGACAGGCCACATGAATAATAGCATTGGAATCGTTACAGGTGCTATTGATTCTGGGCTTGTCCCATAGGGGATTCCGCTGACTTCTATGCCGATTCTTTCAAAATTGCATTCATCTTCTGAAGGTATTGTTATCGAAGTCCCCTTATTTGCTTCTTTTATGTCTTCCATCATGTCTTTTGTGAAGAAGCACAAAGGATTTCTTAAATCGCGCTCACTTCTTACATATGCGGTCACGGTGACTTTTCCTCCAGGTGTTTTCCCAGAGAAAATGGAAGAGGATGATGAGAGCATATCAAATATTTTCTGTTTAGGATTCACACTAGCCCCTTGATAAACATACTCCTTTCCGATATCAACATTTCCTGGAACAGTATACTTTATGTAGAGATTATCTGCATACTGGACAATAAATTCTCTATTTCCCACATTGATTATCTCTCCCGCTCTCCCCCAGAAGTTCATCCCAGTCACTTTAATGACTCGGCCTTTTCCTGGAGACTGGGCCAGCTTCTCTCCGAGGATTATAGCGCCTGTTTTTTCATTTTGATTCAGTATATTAAAAGAGTCTGTATACCATTGAGTGAATTCCTCAAATTTTCCGACTGATTGCGAACAGCATATCTGGCTTGGATGATACTGTTCATCGTTTGCATCGCCTATTTTTGTGTAGCCTTGCGGACAAGTGTCTAGCAAATACCACTCTCCGCCCTGACCTGCACAGCTCCCTTCTTGTATGACTGCGAGATTCGTCAGAGCGACTTCGACTTGAGATTTGAGCCTTGTCTTAAGGTCTAAAAGAATCGCGATATCCCATTCTGCCCGTGATTTTTCTTCTATGCTTATGCATTTATCGCTTATTGTATGTAGTTTCTTGACCAAAGGATCTATCCTCTCAGTCATATTGCCCATCTTTGGACCATAGCTATTAAGGATATCTTTGATTTTTTCTCTGTTTATGTTGGAAGGAATTATTAAATCCTCCATTCTTGTTGGGCCGACAAAATATGGGTCATAAGTGCCGGCATTCTCGGTTTCAGCAGTTCCAGCGATTGCACTTCCAGTAATCTCTTCCTTCTCATTTGTCCCAGAATTTATACTTTTCATGAATGCAGGATTGCCTGCAGAGAACTCTGAGTTGATGCTCTCAATAAGAGCATTGACGTCCTTCTCTATCTGCTCTATCTCTTCTTCTGCCTCAAGAAGCTTATTCTGGCTTGTCTCTTGAGTATCATAGCCCTCTTTTTCTAGCATATATGCTATTGTGCTCTGCATCGAGTAATTATAGATGTCTTTTACTATGCCAAGGTCAGAGATACTATCATTCACAGAGGTCATGTCGAGCCAGCAACCTACTTTTTCATTATCACAATATCCTATTCTCTGATATCGTGTTGAGTCTGTTGAACCTCCAGGATTATTTGAAGCACAGACTCGGATTATTCCACGCCTGTATATCTCGGGTTGAAGAGTCTCTTGTATCTGGCTCTGCAGATTAAAAGAAGCTGTAGGAATCAGGGTGGCAGAGCCTGCCTGACACTCTTTCTGCGTCTTGATGTTTTTCTTTATCTGATCTCGAAGATAGATGTTCTGGAGCTCTTGAACTGCAAAGGAAGTCGATAGGGTCGCGAAGCCACAATTATCTTTGCCATTTATGCTGATGCATATCTCATTATATCCCGAGGGTGCTGTGAAATCCACTTTATTTGAGACAGTCTGGCCTACTGCTAAGAAACCTACTGCATTCCTTACTGGTTGTTTCTCGAGTTCATAGGAATAGCTTTGTGAACTGATTTTTTTCTTAAGATAGACTTGATAGGTCAGGGGCTGATCCCTACCAGCATAGATAGTGTAGAAAACTCGGTACTGAGACTCTGGACTCCCCTGACCCATCGGTATCTCGTCAACAGATGCATAAATCTGATAGTAAGAATCTGCCTTTGTCAGCTCGTCGAAGAACTTCGCTACAGTCGGATATCTTATTGAAAGATATCTGTCACAGACAGTTGTTCCTGTTTCATTCACAGATCTCGCTTTGAATGATGTGAAAGCATTTGGACCATAGTTCTGCGTGAAATATGTCAG
>CAZKFK010000071.1:0-3228 GCA_964552095.1 Candidatus Woesearchaeota archaeon
ATAAAATGTTAATAAGAGCTTGCTTAACAATTATAAATTTGGAGGATGGCGATTCATCCATCGGCTTGAAAGCCGAGGTATCCTCACCATATATGTAATGACAAAGATAATTGCAATAAGGATCAGAGGACAAGTGGATGTTTCAGAAGATATAGAACATACTCTTCAGATGCTTAGATTGAAGAGAAAATTTGCAGCAATTTTGATTGAAAAAACAAAAGAAAATGAGGGTATGCTGAAGAAAGTTATAGATTATATAGCTTTTGGGGAGATAAATGAAGATGCTCTTAAGCATCTTATACTAAAAAGAGCGAGAAAACAAGGAGATAAGCTGTTAGAATCTGGGGGCAAAACAGTAGATGAATTTGTGAAGAAGTTCTTAGAGAATAAAGCGGATCTAAAAGACTTGAAGATAAAACCTTTCTTCAGGCTTCATCCGCCAATCGGAGGATTCAAAAAATCGATAAAGAGTCCTTATCCCAATGGTGTTCTTGGTTATCATGGCCAAAAGATCAATGAACTAGTATTAAGGATGCTCTAACGGTATTTAAGGTAGATTTTAGATAGACTAGGAAAAAGAATAAATACTCTTATTTCCAGTTCCTATAAAAGAGGCATGCCAAAAAATGAATTTTATTTATATTGATCTTGCACTTCTCGCAATTTTTTGCATCCTCTCTGCAATCTTTCTTTATAAAAAAAGACATAATCTGAAGAGAGAGGGATTATTTTTCTTATACAAGACAAAATTTGGATTGAAATTCATGGACAACTTCAGCAAGAAATTTAGCAAACAACTCAGAGTCATTTCATACATCTCTATAACTTTCGGATATCTCGCGATGCTAGCTATGGTCGCTCTTCTGATAGATAATATCATAATCCTGATAAAGATGCCGATCATCACAAATGCCCCCCCGATAATGCCCATAATCCCCTATGCGCCACAGATATTCAAAGTTTCAGCACTGCCCAACTTCTATTTCATCCACTGGATAATCATACTTGCGATAATGGCGATAACGCATGAATTTGCTCACGGGATATTTTCAAGGCACATAAATGTAAAAGTCAAATCAAGTGGATTCGGCTTTTTAGGACTCCTTCCACTGGCCTTCGTCGAGCCCGATGAAAAAGCTCTTGCCAAAAAAAAGAAAAAGGACCAGCTTGCAATGCTTTCAGCAGGATCTTTCTCTAATTTTGTCTTCTTTATCCTCTTTGCCATAATCTTCATCATCTTCCTTGCCCTAAGTTTTCATGCGACAACACCACTATATGGCTCTACAACTATAAACGCTAGTCAGATAGAAGCAATCCAGATAAATCAGAATAATTATTCGCTGAATGAATTAAATTCAGATATCTTATCAAATAAACTAATTCCCGATAAGAGTATAGTCTACACGAGCAGTAATTCCTATATACTTACAAAATCCCTGATTAATCAGCAAACAACTGCTCTCCTTAATCCAGCAAATTCTTCTATAATCGTATACTATAATGCTCCCCTGATAAACGCGAACATACAAGGAGAAATTCTTGAAATCAATGGCTTCAAATATTCTGATCCAAAAGCCTTCTCATTCTTGAATTCAACGGTCCCAAGCCAGCAAATCGAGATAAAGACAGATAAAAGCACATACAATATCGTCGCAATTCCTAATCCCAATAATATCTCAAAAGGATTCATAGGAATTAACTATAGATCCCCATCGACAACTCTAGCAGAGAGGCTTCAAACATGGGTATTGGGAATGAAAAATCCTTTCATGGCCTATGCTCCTTTCAATCAAGATGCATTCTCATTCATCTCTGTCTTCATGTTCTGGCTTATTATACTCCTATTCGCGATTGCGACATTCAATATGCTGCCCTTCGGGTTCCTTGATGGGGGAAAATTCTTCTTTCTGACGATGCTTGGCCTTACAAAATCAAAGAAACACGCTGAATTCTGGTACAAGATAGCGAGTGTCCTCGTTCTTCTTATAATTCTCGCGATGGTCGTTGTATGGGTCTGGAGAAAATATTTGATTGGCCTTTTCTAGGCAATTCTAGACGCAAACCTTTAAATTATCTCAATCTTTTCTCAAATTGCGGGCCGATAGTGCAATGGTAACACGTTTCCTTCGCAAGGAAAAGAGTCTGGGTTCAATTCCCAGTCGGTCCATCTTTGGGAATTGAACTTGTTCCACTAAAAATGAGGGCATTTTTGGTGTCCCAAAAATCCAAAGGATTTTTTAGGAAATTCCCAGTCGGTCCATCTTTGGGAATTGAACTTGTTCCACTAAAAATGAGGGCATTTTTGGTGTCCCAAAAATCCAAAGGATTTTTTAGGAAATTCCCAGTCGGTCCATCTTTTTATATCTTTTTCTAAAAAAAATAAAAAATTCTTCTTTTCCATAAAATTTCTAAAAATAAGAAAAAAGGAAAAAGTATTTTATCTTTTTAACTTAGCCTTGCACAAAAATGATGATTTTGCACAATAATTTAGAAAGTTGCACAAAAATTATTCTTATTTTTTATCACTTTCTACTTGTCACACATCTTTATTAATCCGAGCCCTTCTAAGCTTCATGAACCAATCCATCATAAAACAAGTCTGGCGAGATTATGGGAAAGCACTCGATTTCAAAGGCAGCAGGAATAGCCTAAATGACCTTTTTGAAGCCTATAAACAGATCAAAGCCCAAAAAATAATTATTATCCCTACCCGCTCGATTAGGATTAAAGGAAAGACTAAGCAGGATATGGCTGACTTGATTGAAAGGCTATGCATGCTCGGAGAAGTCTTTGATCCTTTCCTTGATAGCGAGAAACGAGGCCTGTTCATCCAAGCAATATAGTGTCATTACTTTTAACTTGTCACAAGACTTTATAAGCACACTAATTATAGAAAACAAACAAAAAGAGGTGCAAAAAATGGAAAAGAGAGTCAAGAAGTGTTCTGTTTGTGGAAAATTAGTGAAGAATGAGAAGATAAGAAAGGGAAAGCATTATTTTTGCAGCAATGACTGCGAAAGCAAGTTCTGGAGAAAGAACAAAGATTCATGCGATAAGATTATTGAGTTGGATGATAAGCTTGAAAAGATTTTCAAAAGATATGCAAAGCTTATGGGCACGGACACTTTCTACAGCAAGAGCCACCTGGAAGTTAAGGAAGGGGAAAGGAAATATAAGGTCTCTTATATGATTAAATTAGTAGACAAAAAAGCAAAGCCAAAGTCAAAC
>CAZKFK010000072.1:0-2916 GCA_964552095.1 Candidatus Woesearchaeota archaeon
GCGCCTATATCATTAAAACAAAAGCGTATAGATTTGAATTGATTTCACTTATCAGTTGTGTGCTTCTTTTTAGAATTGAGCTCGAACTGCTCAGCAGTTCGAACAGGTAACTTGGCACTCTTCTACACGCTGATACTGGCAATCATAATTGAGGATTATCTGAAATGCCTGGGTATCTCCTGCCTTTAGAGTCCCCATGTCTTTTTGAGCAGAGACTTCTTCAGCTGTGCAAGTCACAACGACATTATAGGCATCTATCTGGCCAGTATTCGTGACTCCACCATCAACTCTGCCAAAACAGCCTATACTTCCTCCGAATTGGTTGACCATCTGATGAAAGACTCTAAGAGAGGCTTTCTGAGGCACAGACTGCGCCTGGGCCGAGGTCTCTGTTGATATCTGGTTCTGGACCCTTGATATTATAGATTTTGTAGTGTCTGCATTCTTATCATGAGAGAAGATTATATAAGAAAGCAGGACAGCTATAGCTACGATAGCGATTATGATCACTAATCTTGGCGTAGAAGGAAGCCTTATACCGTGCCTATGCATCTCTTTGTTCACAATATGCTTCACTATGTCAAGATTCTTTATCTTTTCATAGCTCTTCCCGCACTTGTGGCATCTATCCCCTATAAGCCTTGCGCCACATCTTTGGCAGTATTGCATTTTTTATTGAATATGCTTTGGCTTAAAAACCTACCTATCTTGATTATAACGAGGATATAGAGCCTATATACAAGATATACGCTTATGTAAGTTGAAAAAATTTTATGATAATCTGGTGCGCTTTAGATAGCATTAGTGCGCTTCTTTTTCTTATTTATATCCCTAGCACATAGTGTCGTCTAACCAGAAAATCTATATTTCGAGCTTAATCTAGGCTCATAGTCATGAGTATATCATTGGATTCGTCCATGACTTTCTGCATTATCTTCTTGTCAGTCAAGTCAGACTCTTCCTTATACTTCAGAGCCTTGCTTGCTGCTGCCATAGCCCCTATCTTCTCCTGGCCTCGGACTTTCATGTCGTTCATGACATACTGGAGAATCTCTTCAGTCTCTGCCTTGGGGTTTATCTTCTTATATGAAAGGGCTTTCGAGGCTGCAGACATCATAGCTATCTTTATTTTTTCAGTTCCCATGTTTGAAAATTCAGTTTACCTGTTTTTTTGATGCTAGAAAAACAAAGTTTTTCTGCATGCACAAAATTGTACATTTTGAGCATTAAGTTTCTTGGATTAAGGAGTTTAAAAAGATTATGGCAATTAAAAAGATAGATTTTTATTTGTTTGGGTAAATTTTTTTAGTAATTAAATCTGCGTTCATAATCTTTGTGATTATCAAAGAATTCAATTATCACAGAAAGAATCTCTACCTCGTTTGGGGTTGTTATTGAATAAACAAGCCTCGCTTCTTTTGATAGCGGAAGCCACCATAAGTTGTCAATTTTATATTTTATAAGATAAGATTTTGGAATTAATCTTTTTGCGATTGGTTCTCCTGAAAACGCATTTTGTTTGATCTTTTCTATGGCTTTCATAATCGCTTTTTTTAACGGATCATTATCATCCATTTTAAAATAGACTTCTTCTAATTTCTTATCTGCAAATATCACTTTTGATGGTTTTATCATAATCTTCTCCTATTCAATTTCAAGAATTTTGCTGCTAGTCCTGGATTCCAAATATAGACCACTATTCCCTCTTTTGAAACAACGATTTTGTTTATGCTTTCTAAGTATTCAATAATTTTTACAAAAGTCTGCCACATTACCTTCCTTGGAAGTTTTTGCCATATTTTTCTTCTTGTGAACTCGCCGCTATTCTTTTTTATTGTATCTTCAACCATTAATACTGTATCAAGAGTTGGAGACCTGAATAATCTTAATACTTCGCGTTCTTCATTTTCTGCATAAGCTTGTTCTGACATTTTTTATATGTATATCAATTGATATATACTTATAAATCTTTCGTTTATGTAGTCATGCAGAATTGAATCATAAATTTTTGAATAGAATTAATTTTTCTTTATTGTTGCGACCATCCCCATGTCAAGAACAGGAGCGATTTTTTGTGTTATGCGCGACTGTATTAGTACTAAACCACGAAAAGGATTTGGATACAGAAGATATTTCAACCCTGTTTGATCTAGTACATGCTCAAATTCATTTACCCTCCATAAAACAGGACAACCCATCATGTTTAATAATGCAATCTCAGGATCTTTTTTTGCTTTTTTTGCCAAATCTTCCATAAGAAGTTCTTCTTTGTCTTTGTTTATAAGTTGAATATATATCTGACCATTAGGTTTCAATACTTGATGCATGTCTTTTAGCGCTTTTACTGGATCAGCGACAAAATAAAGAGCATTTCTTGAAAAAATCAAATCAAGAGAATTACTGGGAAAAATATTGCAGATATCTTCTACGCCGGCTGTCCTGAACTCGAGATTTTGAGCTTTATAATCTTGATTAGCTAGATTAATTGCTTCTGCTGCAGGATCTATTCCTATGACCTGGCCTTTAAATATTTTAGAAACCTCGTATGCTAATCTACCAGCACCACAACCAACATCTAAACATGTTCCAGAATTTATTCTTGTCCTAACTAAAATATCATGGGCTATAAATGAATAGAGCTCTCCACGAGAGAGTTGAGCTTGTCTAAAGGTGCGGGAATATTGACCTTCATATGAGCCATTAGTTCTCATAAGTTGATTAGCTAGAGCAAGATTTCTCTGGCCATCCCATTTAACTCCAAATGTCAACTCGAATGTCTCTCTCAAATCTTTTCCAAGAACGATTTTTGTTTTTTTCATTTTTCCCCTCCTAGAAAGGCGGGATAGGCCGATATTGTCTTAGCAAAGCAAGAACACTTGGGCTTGCGCTAAAGTTGTTTATGTCATTTGATCTTAA
>CAZKFK010000073.1:0-2700 GCA_964552095.1 Candidatus Woesearchaeota archaeon
TATGATATCTTAAGAAAAGAGAAATACAACGAGACTCTTCAAGAGCTTCCTGATAGCTTTTTAAAAGAACTTTCAGAATACATCTCCGATAAGAAGCAGATTGTCGATAAAGATACAGGAAGCCTATTCTCTGATACTCTGAAGATAACAAGGAAACAACTCGATAACACCATATCTCTAATAAAAGAGATATTCTCTATACGAAACAAGAAAGTCCTTAATCTAGCTTACACAGCCGCGATGACAGGCGTCTCGAAAAGGGATACTGAAAATCTTTTAGAGTATGAGAAAAAACTTTTCGAGAGCTCTCTAGCTCAACTTGAAGAGAATCAAAAACAGCTCCTTATCTCTCTTGAGGGTCATGGGGAAAAAGCAAAAGAGCTGACTAACTTGTTCATAAGGTTCAGGGAGCAAGTCCCTGCTTTTCTCTTGCCTGATGGCTCAGAGATAGGGCCTTTCAAGATAGGGGATGTCGCGAATCTCCAAAAGGATGTTGCGCAGATTCTCATCACCGATAGCAAAGCGATTGAGATTGACGCTGAGAGCTAAAGCTTAAGAATTCTTTATACTTAAGATTTAAAAACCCAGAAAAACAAACATTAAGATAATCATGAATGTAAAATATGCAAACTTAAAACAATAAATAAATCCCAAAATGAAATTGCCCAAAGAAGTCAAGAGATACTGCAGGCACTGCAAGAAACACACATCTCATAAAGTCATGATAGCAAGTTCAGGGCATAAAAGAAGCTCCCTTAGACGAGGCTCTATCGAGAGAGCGAAGCTAAGAGGCAAAGGAAGAGGCTATGGAAATTTGGGAAGATGGGGTTCCAAGCCAGCAATAACCAAGTGGAAGAGAAAGACGAAGAGCACAAAGAAGACCAATTTGACATTCAAATGCACTGTATGCTCAAAACAGAGCGTACAAAGAAAAGGCAAGAGAACATCTAAATTCCAGATTAAAGAGGGCAAATAAATTAAGCGAGAGGTAAGTTAAATAAACAAAACTAAATAAGTATTTTGGTGCATAAAGCACAACGTTGCAAAATCCAATTAGAAAAAATACATACAGATAAAAATGGTCGTGAAAAAGAAATTTTTTGATGTCAAACTTGAGGTCTTGAATTCAAGCATCCCTTTGCTGGGAACAGACGCTGAATCATTCAAAGGCAGGATAATCAGATTTGATTTGACGAAGATTTTGAGAGGAAAGAATTGTGAAGCAAAGTTCTTGATAGGCATGAAAGAGAATGAGCTTTTCGGCGAAATCAGGTCTTTCGCAATATATCCTTCATTCATCAGGAAGATGATAGGCCATAATATAACAATCATAGAGGATTCATTCGCATGTCAGGCCCAGGATGCAAAGTTGAGAGTCAAGCCTTTCTTGATAACAAGGAAGAAAGTTCATAGGAGTGTGGCAAGTGCCCTTAGGATAGCTGCAAAAGAATTTTTGTGCAAAGATTTAGAGAGCATGACAAAGGAAAGGATTTTCCAAGCGATCTTGATTGGCGGAATCCAAAGAGACTTATCAAAGAAGCTCAAGAAGATATACCCTCTTGCTGTCTGCGAAATCCGAGAGATTAAGTTAGAGAAATAGTTAAGAATTTCTTTTAATCCATAATTTTTTAAATGCCCATTTTCTTTCATATCCGTGCCTCTGTAGCTCCGAGGAAAGGGTTTTCCGAACTCTGTACTTTTTAGAGAAAAATTAGAAAAACTATTGATATTTCTTGAGAGATGGAGGGATATCTATATTTTTCTATTGCAATGGGATGAACCTACTTATTGGTTCTTCATGAATCATAAATTGATCATAATTTCGAATAATATCCTTAAATCTCTCTCTTAAGTTTTGAAGTATTAAAAAAAATTCTTCTCTTGTCTTGACTAAAACCTCGAATTCTATATCTGCTTGACCAACTGCTTTTATTACCCATATACAATTTTTTAGTGATTTTAAGTAATAAACTATTTCGTTTTCCTTTTCTTTTGTTAAATTTTTTAGATGTAGGAAAATTTTTGTATTGGTATAACCTAATTTATTATAATCAATATTTGTTCTATAACCCACAATGATTTTGTTTTTTTCCATTTTTTTAATCCTATAATCCACAGTTTTCCAACTTACATCCAATTCTTGTCCTAAATCCTGCAAACTAGTCTTGGCATTTTTTGTTAATAATATTAATAATTTCTTATCAATGGCATCTATTTTGGGTTGATCGGTTTTCCCACCAGTAGTGAAGGTTTTTTCTGGTCCGTTATAAATCAGTCTATATGGCAATTGAGATACATGCAATCCAAATGAAATTTCCTTTTCCAAAATATAATTTGCAAATTTGTAATTAAACTCATTAATAAATCTTTCAAAATCAAATAGGTCTTTAGACCAATAGCCTATAACTAAATCCCAAGAACCATCAACCCTGCCATAGTATCCAATATTGCTATTTTGTTTACAATAATCAATTATTCTTTTATCTTTTATTAGAGTTCCTTCAAAACTAATTCCCATTTTTATATAGTCTCTTGTTCGCGGAATAATAATTAAAGGCCTTCCTTTATCTCCTAAAGCATCAACGCTATATTCTTTGCTAGGAAGAAATTCCATAACTAATAATTCTGGGGAAGGCTTAGCTTTTTCAAGGATTGGGAGAATTTCTTCAAGCGTTATAAATATACCTGTTGGCTTTTGAT
>CAZKFK010000074.1:0-2689 GCA_964552095.1 Candidatus Woesearchaeota archaeon
ACTTTATCTCGCATCATCCCAAGTATAGCATGTTCTGCAGTCGGTATCATATACAGATTTTCGCCTTCAATCTTATAGAGAGCATTCTGAAATGCCTCAATGTCTCCTGCAGCAGCAGCAATATCTGCTCTCATCATCAACGGAGGCTCGATATAGGTATAGCCTTTTTTCTTCATGAAATCTATTGTGAATTGGATAAGCGCTTGATTTAAAAGAGCAAGGTCTCCTTTCAGATAATAGAATCCTTTGCCAGCGACCTCGGAACTTGAGTCAAAATCAGCCATTCTAAGTTCTTCAGCGATTTCGACATGGTTCTTTATCTTGAATTTGAACTTGGGTATCTTTCCGGATTTCTTAAGGACTTTATTATGTGAAGCATCTTTTCCAGCAGGAACTTTTTTATCCAATATGTTCGGGATTTTCCTCAATAATAATGAGGTGCTCGCTTCAAGCTTTGATAGATTCTCTTCATATGACTTCAGCTCTTCTGGAATTTTTCTTGCTTTCTCGATTATAGGCCTTACATCTTTATCGTGTTTCTTGGCTTCATTTATCCTTTCAGAGATGACATTCCTTTCATGCCTTAATTCATCTACTCTCTCTTTTATCTCCCTCAATTCTTTATCCTCTTTCAGAATATCATTTAAGGCTTTTATGTCAAGGCCTCGCTTCAATATCGAATCTCTTATCTCTTTTTCATTCTCTCTTATGAATTTCAAGTCGAACATACTAGGTTATGTTTCTTAACTTATTTAAAGATTTCGAGATGATTGAAACGGATTCTCATGGACCCTATTTAATTTAATTGTCACTTAAAAGAAGTAACAAATAGAAACCTTTATAAATGATTTTTGCTTGTATCCTATACTAAATAAATTAGGATATAGAAAAAATGACTTCAGATCAAGCATGCCTTGAAGAATTGACAAGTTTTGGCCAGCTTCCTGGCGAGAAGTATCTCATAAATCTAGATTATGCAGACTTCTTTAGAAGAAGAGCAAACAGGCTAGAGCAAAGAGGATTCAAGTTGAAAGAGCGCACATCAAAGCACGAATTATACGCCACAGAAGGCGATGCTTGTTACTGTTATCTGCCAAGAGATCCCGGGAGCGATGTAGCACCATTTATAGCTAGAGAAGTCTCTGTGCCAGAGATTAACCAGATGGTCCAAGATTATGAATCTTTTTCATATAAAAACAATCCAAGTCTAAAAGTTCCAGGAATAAGCTCTCTTGTTGGACTTGCTCTTGGATTGACACTAGCTTCAGAAACCGGAATGGACACATCCCAGACTATTGAGGTATCTGCGGCAACAACTCTTTTGGGAGGTTTTATAGGTATATTCATAGATCATATAAAAGAAAAGCAAATACTTAGAAAAAGAGCAAGATTTTGTTCAATGATTGATAAAACACGAAACCTCGGTTATTCCATAGCACTAGGTAAAAAGGATGTTATGGATTATCTTGCATTCATCCATAATACGCGCGAAGAGGAACCAAGCTCTCTAGCTGTATGTGATGTCTATCCTTTTAGTTGAGTCCTTTATTTGAGCATACTCGAAGAACATCGTGTATTCTCCCTCGCTTAAAATCTTTGTGACTGTCTGACTATTGTAGCTCAAATCATATTTTCCTTGATAATCCAAGAATATCTTTACATCCCACTTATTCTCTTTATTCTTTGTCGTGACAGCTTTAAGGTTATCTCTCAGGTCAATGACCTTATTCTCCTCGCTATACTGATAAGCAGAATCCTTGAGCTCCCAGGTTATTGTCCTGGCGCTCGAGTTTATTATCAAATCACCCCTGCTTATCTTGACAGATAAAGATAACTTGTTTCCTTCAACACTGCTGACTTCTTTTATCCTTGAATCAATATCTCTTAGAATCTGTTCGCTCTGGGAGCACAGCGCTTTATCCTGATTCTTGTCTATAAGTGGCTGTACAGACACTAATACCAAGGATAAGACAGCCAGGCTTATCAAAATATATAAGATAGTAGAGACCCAGACAACACCTCTTTTTGCTGTTCCTATCATTTTTCTATTTTTGTCTGGGTTTTAAAACCATGAAAAATGCTTTGCATTTTTGTGGTGCTAAAAAACATTGTTTTTTGAGCATATGAATAAAACTTAAAGGCCCAATTTATCTTATTTAGATTGAAAGTTTTTATTGAGGACATGCTATCACAGGGGTAAGCTCAGCTTTTGCATTGTCGCAACTGAAATCTTTGCCTTTGAACTTCACAGTTGGGATGGCCCAGACCTTCTCTATGTTGCCTTTTTGATAGGTATAAGTCCTGGCTCCTCCATTTTCAGGCAATTGCTCGATTTTTGTTGTTATGTTTGTTTTTGTTTCTCCCTCAGAGAGAAAATAAGTAGTCATCTTGCTGACATTATTGTCATTCAAGACAGCTTCAACCATGACCTTTGTCATGGTTGGACTTGTACATGTTCCTTCTGGACTTATTTTCAGGGCAACGCCGTTGCATGCTGTCTGCTTGTCTATCATGTTCTGGATATAAGGATACAAGAACCCTATTACCAAGCCTACAACAGCAAGTGTGACAACAATCAAAAGAACAGTTGCAATTACTGGCTCAATTCCCTTTTTATTCAGTTTCATTACATGCATGGCGAGGATACTTCGGCATTTATGCCGAACGAGGAATCGCCATCCTCCAAATT
>CAZKFK010000075.1:0-2689 GCA_964552095.1 Candidatus Woesearchaeota archaeon
GCAGTCATAATAGCCTCGGCATTTTTGCCTGTCAAACTCTCTGAGTATGTCTTTACACTCAAGAAGAATTTCCATAAGATTCTTGTTGCGGCTCTTATCATATTCATTGCCGTATTCTTGATAATAAACTTCTTGAATAATGAGCAAGCTGCCTCTCAGGAAGCCAGAGCTACTGTAAACGGAGCTTATTATGAACAGTGGCAGAAGGCTATGGCGTGGGTAAGGACAGAAACGCCCAAAGATTCTATATTAATCCACTGGTGGGATTATGGATATTGGGTCCAGAGCATCGGGGAGAGACCGACTGTAACAGACGGAGGGCACTGGAATGCATTTTGGGACCATACCTCTGCAAGATATCTTATGACTGCGAAGAATGAATCAACTGCTCTTCAATTATGCAAAGCATATAATGTCTCTTATTTCTTGATAGACAGTTCAGATATCGGGAAATATTCTGCCTTTGCATCAATCGGTTCAGACAAGACCGGAACAGACAGGCTGAGTTGGATAAGCTTCTTTTTCTTGGATCAGACACAGACACAAGAGACAAAGAACCAGACCGTCTATGTCTATGCTAATGGGAATTATGGGACAGCAGTAGATGAAGATATTCTCTGGAACGGACAGCTTTTCCCGATGCAAAGAGCAGGAATCGGATTGTTCTTACTTACTATAGATAAGAATACACAGAGCATAAGCGGCCTAGATTCAATAATGATATATAATGGACAGCAGTACAGAGTTCCGATAAGATATCTTTGGATACAAGGAAAGACATATGACTTAAAACAGGGCGATAAAAAGATGATTGACTCTATGCTTTATATCGTCCCAAGCGTGTCACAGACAGGCGTGAATAACCTTGGGGTCGGGCTATATCTGAGCGAGAAAGCCCTTAATACAGAATGGGTCAGGCTCTATCTTTTAGATAAGACTGAAAATTTTGAACTAGTGCATTCAGAACCATCGCTCTTTGTACAACAACTTAGAACAGGATATAACTTGACTATAGGGGATTTGGTATATGCTGGAGGCATACAAGGGCCTATCAAGATATGGAAAATCAACTATTCAAGCAGTGTTCCATACTATAAAGAGTATCTTGAAACGAATGTAGACATATCTAATCCTAATACATTCGGAAAACTGGACTATCTCGGTGTTTAACAATAGGTAAACCTTCCTTCGAAAGGTTTAAAAGAGCCTTCTAAAGAAGCCTCGGGAAGAAGTAAACCTTTCTTAGAAAGGTTTAAATTTCTATTTTTCTGAAATATATTGAGGATAATAAAATGCTTTGGATAAACATCTTGATCGTGGCAGTACTATTCATACTATCTTTTTTCCTATGCTTTTTTCTGACAAAGTGGTGGATAAAAGTGGCAAGTTCACATAAGGGCATGCTTCAGCCAGACATGAACAAATATAAGAAGCCGCTTGTCCCAAAAATAGGGGGGATAGCTGTCGCGATTTCTATTGTAGTCGTTGTCTTTGTCTATCTTTTCTTTAAGACATTCATTCTGCATTCAACATTGCATGATACCGAGATACTTACAATGGTGATAACACTTCTTCTTGCATGTTTCATCGGTTTCATAGATGATATCTTCGGCTGGGAGAGATCATCAATAAGCGGATATAAAAAAATACTTATGACCATACCTATAGCAGTTCCTTTGATGGTTATCAATGCAGGACATTCCTCTCTATCTATCCCTTTCATCGGAAGCGTAAATCTCAGACTGATATATCCTTTAATTGTAATACCTCTTGCGATTGTTGGCACGACAAATGGATTCAACTTACTCGCAGGCTATAATGGATTAGAATCTGGATTAGGGGGGATTATCTTCATCTTCTTGGGTCTATTCTCTTTGATTACAGGACAGAGATGGCTGGCGCTGATAGCGGGCATAATCGTCTTTGTCCTATTCACGTTCTACTTGCTGAATAAAGTTCCTGCGAAGATCTTTCCTGGAAATACCCTGACATATGTCATAGGTGCTCTAATCGGATGCTTTACAATACTAGGAAATATGGAAAAATCAGCACTAATACTTTTCTTGCCTTTTATCGCTGAAGGAATTCTAAAGGCTACAAGCAAGTTCAAGGCGTGGAACTTTGGCATCCCTAATAAAGACAATAGTCTTGAACTCCCTTATAAGAATATCTATAGCTTGACGCATCTTTCTATCTTAATCCTAAAGAAGATAAAACCCTCACATAAAGTCTATGAAAAAGATGTTGTTTTGTTTTTGTTTATCATAGAGTCTATCCTGGGAGTTCTTGCCCTGCTCAGTGTCATACTCTAAGCAGATGAGCTAGATAAAATACATTTATAAAATATATCTGTTTTTATTTTCTATGAAAATCGCTTTTGTTAATGACACTTTTTTGCGTGGAAGAGGCGCAGATAGCGCACTTTATGAAATCGCAAGAAGAATGGGCAAAAAACATGAAGTGGATATTATCACATTCAAGGCGGATTTTCCAGAAGAGAATTTCAAGATAAAACTTGTTCCAGGAAGAAAACTTCTCACTGGAACTTGGAAGGATTTTTTCTTTTTCAACAACCTTAGATTATTGAAACAATTTACTAAAGGATATGATATAGTCAATCTGCATCACTTCTTATTGAGCATAGCACTATGGAAAAAGAACCTTGTAGTCACATATAACGGCTCTCCGG
>CAZKFK010000076.1:0-2681 GCA_964552095.1 Candidatus Woesearchaeota archaeon
ATATAATTCTTCGATAATGCAATTATATATTAAATCACCAATAAATTTTTAAAGTAGCCTTAATAATTTTAATCATAAGAGGAATGGAAAAATGGTGACCAAGGAAGAGATGCTGAATGAGATGAAAGCGAAGAGCGACCAGCTCAAGTTAGAGTATCTTGAAAAAATCGTGAAGAAGATGGAGAATGACCAGGAGACTAGAAAGAATGCTTTCATTCTCATGACAGACATCTATGCAAAGAAACTATGGTGGGACAGCGCAGCTCGAGCTTATCTAAATGCAGCTGACTTGGCCAAGACTTTTGATGATAAAAAAGAATTATTCTTCAAAGCAGCTGAGCTTTTTGTGAGGACAGGGGATTATTTCACAGCTGAAGATACATTCAGAAAAGTCCTAGTTCTTGCTGCAAAGAAAGACAGGAAAGCAACACAGGATAGGATTTTCATTGTCTACATAAATTATGCCAGAGAACTTGAAAATAAAAGGATGCAAACCAAGGCTATCTCTGTCTATAATAAGATTCTGACTTTGAACTTGCCTATAGAACAGGCAAATCAGATTCGAGATAAGATGGCTGAGCTCTATGAGAAGATAGGAAAGCCGAGAGAAGCGACTTGGATAAGACAGCAGAAAGCTACAGCAATCGAGATGGACAAGAAAAAGACTCTTCCTATAGATGATGAAGATGAAAGTCAAGCCCAGGATTTCATCGGCGTTTGATTCTTGATTCTTCAGATAATCGTTAGTTATATTTCTATACAATAATTTATTTAAAGTGAGATTTATCTAGAATGAAATGGTGCCAGAACCTAATAATATAGAGAATGTGGTTGTTCTTGGAAATTGGCCAAAAAAAGGTGGTCTCAGAGCACTAGGTTGGATGGAAGCTACCCAGCTTGATACTCGCTTAGGGGTCGATGTGCACTGGATAAATTGGTATTTGGATATGACACAAGAAGGTGGGAGCAAAGTAGAGTATCATATCGGACAACAAAGGACAGATCTTCCTAAAGGATACAAGGGACCCATGGGAGTTTTCAACAGGACAATTACAGCTCATATTGATGTACTGGCGAAAATGGCTTCTGCTTATGGAGAACAGATTGGTAGAACAGCCATAACAAGTTTAGATGATCTGGATCCTGACCAATAGCTCTTCCTTTAATTCTTAAGAAAATCTCTATTGATTGATTTTTTGTGCTTTCTAAATTGATGATTATACGTAAAAACTGAGATAGAAAATTTTTCTAGAAAATAAAAATCTCAGGCTAGCCTCAGTTTTTACGTGAAGCTAGCCTAGAACTCAAAAGGCTAAGGGGAAATCATAAAAAATGCTTACGCATTTTTGTGATGCCCGAAAAACGCGGTTTTTCAAGCAATTATGAAACGTTATGTTTGTTCTCCTTTTCTTGAAATGAATGTTGATTATTCAGAGTTTATCTGAAATAGTCAACACCAAGCTCATTCATGCCAGTTCCTGGCATGGATTCCATCTTGTCCTTTCCAAGAACGTATGGAGACTTAACGCCGGTTATAATTGTTATAACTCTGACTCTTCCCTTGAAATCGCGGTTGATTCTTGCTCCCAAGATGACTTGTGCATCTGGTGACAAGTTTTCAGTCACTAGTCCACCGATGTTGTTAAGCTCTTCAAGTTTTAAGTCATCGCCGCAGATGACATGGATCAAAGCGCCTGTTGCGCCTTTATAGTCGATGTCAAGTAGGGGATGTGATAAAGCTTGTTTGACTGCTTCTTCAACACGGTTCTGAGTATCTGATTCTCCTATTCCGATGCAAGAGACATCACCATTTTTCATGATGGCTGCTACATCTGCATAGTCCAAGTTAATCAAGGATGGGATTGTAATAGTTTCAACAATTCCCTTGACCATGGTTGAGATCAGCTCATTAGCGACTGCAAAAGCTTGCTCTAGTGGCAAGTTTCCAGCAATGTCGACTAGCCTGTTGTTGTCTATGACAATAACAGTGTCTGAGATCTCTCTCAATTGCTGCAACCCAAATTCAGCTTTGTCTATTCTGGCTCTTTCAGTTATGAAAGGCATAGTTACAACACCTATTGTGATTGCACCGATCTCTTTAGCGAGTTGTGCGACAACTGGGGCTGCTCCTGTACCTGTTCCACCACCCATTCCTGCGATGATGAAGACCATATCTGCGCCAGAGACTGCTTTCTTCAGTTCAACCATTGCTTCTTTCGCTGCTTCTCTTCCTTTTTCAGGATAACCTCCACAACCAAGACCTCTTGTCAATTCCTTTCCAATGAGGATCTTGTCGTCCGCCTTTGAAACACTAAGGTGCAAAGCATCTGTGTTTGTTGCATAGACTGTTGCTCCAGTAATCCCTTTGTTGAAGAGCCAGGTCGTTGCGTTACAGCCAGCTCCACCACAACCAACTACCTTGATTGTTGCTCGGCCCGCCTTAAGCTCGTCAAAGTTGATACCGTATTTTCCTGCGCCGTCTATTGCCTCTTTTGCGAAGTCTAGTACCATTTTTTTAACCTCCTTGTTTTTATTTCTAATTGATGCGTTCAAGGGTTTAAACAAAAAGTTTAAATACCTCTTATAACACATTCTACAATAGAAAAAGTCTAGTTTTTTCAACCCGAAAAAATTATTCAGTTCCCGAAAGCTGAATAATTTTTTTATTAATTGAATATATC
>CAZKFK010000077.1:0-2653 GCA_964552095.1 Candidatus Woesearchaeota archaeon
GGATCAAGAGTGATTTGAAAAAACTTGAGGGCCATAGGGTCCAGCTTGAGCATAAAAAAAAGAAAATCATGCATTTAAGAATAGTTCTTGAGAAGCATAGGAAACAGGTTGAGCATCAGCTGCATGAAGTCGGTGTGAGAGTCGAGCAGAGAAAGAAGCTGGGAAGACGCGTTATCCACGAGATAAACAGGAGAAGGAAGTTATTGAGATTAGTTAGATGATTCTATTTTGAGCAAGAGTGCGAAGCACAGATGCCTTGTGAAATATGTATTGATTGAACTTGATAATAATGCACTCTTTTTAATTTGTAAGTGTTTTTCTCTAGTTTATGTCTTGCAGCACTCTGCATAAAACCACCTGCGGGTTTTCATGATTCCTGCATCCCGGTTATATGCAGACAACGTTGTGCTGCGCATTTACTTAAAGATACAATCTCTATGCGCGCACTCTTTTTACGCAAAACTAAAAAATATTTAAACTCAGAATTATTACATTTTTATTTGGAGGATAAAAATGCCAATAAAAAAGAAAAACACAAAAGAGATGAAGAGCAAATCAGGCAAGTGCGAGTGTGGATGTGATGATGATTGCAATTGCGGATGCAAAGGATGGAAAGGGAAGTGCGGCGGAGGCTGCGGAGCAGTCTACGGCCTTGGTTTCATTGGAGCAGCCATCTACTATATCGGGCATGCCACGACATTTTGGATGGGCGTGCTTGGATTCTTGAAAGCAATTGTGTGGCCTGTGTTCCTTGTGCTCAAAGTGCTGGGGATGTAGAACTATAACAAGATTGGTAAAATGAAAAAGAGCAAGTTAGATAAGAATCTGAAAGGAGATCTAGAGTTTGCGAGAAGGACAGAGGAAGCCTGGAAAAGAATTGGGTCTGGAAAGGGAATCACAACAATGGACTTTGATGAGTTTATTGAAGAAATGAAAAAGTGGTAATTGTTGCATTTAGCGATAACTTTAAAGAAAGGAATCTAGTCTATATTTTAGATATATACCATAAAGATGAGCAATGAACTTGTGCTTAAAATTCTTGGGATGTAATAATTTTGAATGAAAGTGCTGAAGTGAACAAGAAAACGCGCATAATTATAGCTCTAGAGCATCGGGGCAGAATTTGATAAGAATCTTTTTTATTTCATTGATTGTATTTTGCTGATCTTTTTTATCAGACATCCTAACGAATGTAATCAGCAAGTCAATAAGGCTGGACCTATCTAGCATTTTCAATTTATAACCATCTGTTATGAAATAGAATCTGAAATTCTTGTATTTCATCTCTTTGATGACTATCCCGCCAACAGCCCCTAATAACTTGCCTTTATGTGGATTTTCTTCTAGTGTCTCTAATAAATCAATGATTTTATGAGATTCTCCCTTGAACTTTTTTTGAATTTCATCAAACAAGGGCTTTATTATTTCGACCGTGGCCATTTTTTGTCTAACTCTTTTCTGGCATCCTCCAAAGAGATGCAGTTCTTACTGGACATCAAGAATTGCCTTAGCTGTTCTTTTACAGCAAGAGAATAAACCCTTTTAAGAATGATATCATAACTCTCTCCTTTCATGCCAAAGGAGCAGAGTTTTTCTTTTGTTTCCTTGCTTAATTGTATTGTTGTAGTGTCCATTTTCATGATTTCCCGGATTATACTCCCTGTCCTATAGTGGCTATAGCCACTATAGTTTATAAATCTTTCTCTTTCAAGAAATGACCTCATTTCTTTGCTTGTTCAATATATGCATTGATGGCTTCAAACTCTTTATCCCAGGAACTTAAAAGCCCTAGATAGAGCATGGCCTCTGGGAGTCTTGTGAATGTCCGTTTTGCAGAAGCTGAAAGCAAGGGGAATGGGAATGGGTGTTCATCAACAAGGATTATAGGAATAGCTGGGCCTCTGCGACTTGCCCCTAGTGCTATTCCATGCTCTAAGGAGCTTCCTGTATCCTCTCCTCTTGGAGTTCTATAGTGCAGAACTCCATCTGAACTTAAGACTCCCTCAATGTCTTGAAGTGTGAAGGATGCTGGGCATGATTGATCATTGTGCCTTGGGTCAGAAAATGTGTGCTTTTCTTTCAATTGCTCTATGACATAATCGCGCCAATCATTATACGCCCTTCCATCATGTTCAAAGCCGACAAAGGGTCCTGCCAGATAAAATCTCATGAAGTTCCTTGATGTCTGGGTTTTTAAGTGTTATGTGAGGAGGGGAGCGGGAGGAAAGAAGACTTACCACGTTCTTGGTGGTTCTGTTACATAAGTCTTGAGATATTCCAAGACTAAAACTAAGTCAACTCCCCATAAGGTCAACATAGATCCAATATCTTTTTTAAGAAGCATAACAAAAGACATAAAAGCAACTACAAAAAATAGGACTATTGAAAACGTTCTTATAAAATTTAGAGTTACCATCGGAAATAAAGCATCATTTTTTTTCAACCTAATTTATCTTTTGGAGGTAGCCAATTTCCATAAGTTTTTTCCATCATAATATGAAGATTTTCATGGCAATCCCTACACAAGAGAATAACCGAATTAATACAATCCTCGAAGATTTCATTAAAATTTTTCATACATCTCTGGCAAGTCATAATTTTTCTTTTACGATTTTTATCTCTGGGCATAAACTCACATTTTATTTTATAAGAG
>CAZKFK010000078.1:0-2629 GCA_964552095.1 Candidatus Woesearchaeota archaeon
ATATGCCGATATGAATCCTGTGTTTTGGCTTTGCGACCTCTTTTTCTGTCATAAAAATCACGGGTTATGAAGTTTATAAATTTATTGACTACCTTAGTCTTGCTTTTTTCATAGCTCTTCGGACTTCATCTAAATTAGTCCCATCATATCTTATAACTTGTCTATGTCTAAAGCCAGCGTTTGATGCATTTGCCGGCATTATCACCAACCCTCTTTCTCTCCATTCAAGCCATTCTTTTATATACTCTGGAAAATCATCGACAAGAACTTTCCCATATACTGAACCTTTATCTCTTGTTATTGTCACTTTAACATCCGGACCAAGATGCTTATCAATCCATCTCTTTTTTCCTGACCAGGAGGCAGGATTTCTTCTTGGACCCTGTGTCAGAATTGTTATATCATAGCCAAGGGCTTTTGCAACATCTAGAACATCCCACCCAAGTTGAAATTTAGGTATTGAGACCCACCATGATTCCATGGATCTGATAAGGTCTGCTCTATTCTGTACATATCTTGGTGCATCTCTTATAGAAGCATAATCTGGTTCTCCTGGCGCTCTTAATTTTTTTAGTGCTCTCTTTAGCGCAAGATCATAATCACAGAGTGTTCCATCCAAGTCAAATAGTGCAACATTTTCTGGTTTTGGTTTATATAACATAAAGTTGGATTTGATTATCAGTTTATAATCATTATTGAGGTGTAGTATATTTATATAAATAACAAAGTATCAATATTAAAAGGAGATAAAAAGGTAAAATGGCAAGTTCAAGAGCTATCGTGATTTCAGCATGCGTGCTTGGTGTGCTTCTGCTCATAGTCTTGATTCTATTGTTATCTGGCGCTTTGGGTTCTAGTTTATCTGGCAAAAAAATTAATCAGCCCGAGAGGGTCGTGATTATGAAAGAATATCAAAATCCTCAGATGAATCAAGTTAACATCCCCTATGCATCTGCTTCTTTTACATATCAAACTCCTTCTGAGCATAGAGAGAGAAGACACGGGACTAGGCCTAGGCCAAGACCGAAAGTTCCGGATAATAGGCTACCTATGACAGCCATAGCTGAGTAATCACTAAATTTATTAATCCCTTTTCTCTATCTTTTAAGTAAAGAGGTGTGCATATCAAATGTTCTCTAAGAAGGCTGTGACGAATGTCGAGATGATAGTAGCCATTGTAATATTCATCATGACTATCTTCACTATGCTCGCTCTGTTCAATGTATTCCATAAAGCAGAGAACTTGGGCAATTCAGCTGACACGTTTGAGCAGAAATTCCTGGAAGTCTCAGGAAACTATGCGCTTTATGAGGTATATATCGATAATCAAGCCTATCTAAATTATACTCTATCGTTTGAGCCATATAATATTTGCATTCCTCGTGCTTGTCCTGCTAGTGCATTCTATAGCATCCCAAGTCATGGGAGAATCTTTTCTTATAAACAGCTTGTCCTGATGGGTCAAAAATACAAGAATGATTATGAAACCCTGAAGATTGAATTTGGAACTGATTTTAATCTGAATATCAAGGACGAGAGCGATAAGAGCTTGATTTCAATGACGAGAACAAAGGCAGCTGGAACAGAAGTATATGCGAAGAACTTCAGAATCAAGATATACAAGAATAATGAAGTAATAAATGCTATTGTAAATGTTCAGACATGGTAAAGATGATAGATATAGATAAGCTAAATAAGATTGGCAAGAAGGTTGTGCTTCGGCACTCTTGCGAAATTTCAAGATAAAAAATAAACAATACAGATAAAAATGATGAAAAACAGAAAAGGGTGGGTGGCGATCATAGAGATGAGCCTGGCCATAGTCATCTTGTTCAGCTTCTTTGTGCTGGCTTTTGAAAATCCGCTTGAAAAAAACAAGAAAGATTATTCAGGTGTCGCTCAGGAAATACTTTATCAAGTAGAGAACAATGAGAGTCTGAGGACAGATATACGGGATATGCAAGATATCGTGGTTGAGCAGTTTTTACGCGAGGACATAAAGAAGTTCGATTCAAGCGTCAATCTGAGTGTCTGCACAGCAGAGATTGGGCCTCTTTGTTCATCTCCAAGAGTTCCGGAGAACAAAGAGATAAGTGCATATGATTTTTTTGTGTTCAATAAGGTTACGGGGCAAGATTCTAAAAAGCTCAAAGTATTCTTATGGAGCGAAGGATAATACTTAACTCAAAACAAAGATAAAATGACATTCGAGACATTTGAGCATAAGGCAGATATTGGAGTGAGGGGGAAAGGAAAAACTTTGAATGAGAGCTTTCAAGAGTGTGCGAAGTCGATGTTCTCAGTCGAGATAAATCTCAAAAAAGTCAAACTCCTAAAAAAGGTCAAAATTCATTGTTCTGCACAGAACAATGAGGAGCTTCTTGTTGAATGGCTGAATGCTCTGCTTGCTCAATCATCTATAAAGGAGATGATGTTCTCAAAATTCAATGTAGCGATAAAAGATAAAGATAATAAACTTGTGCTGGATGGAGAGGCATTTGGAGAGAGGTTCGATGAGAAGAAGCACGAGCCGAAGCTCGAAATCAAGGCAGCGACATATTCACAAGTCAAAGTATATAAAGATAATAAGACAGGCAAATGGATTAGCCAGTGCATCGTGGATGTTTAA
>CAZKFK010000079.1:0-2623 GCA_964552095.1 Candidatus Woesearchaeota archaeon
CAAAAACCAGGAAAAAATTAAGTTTTTGATGAATTCTTGAAACTTTTATAGATAGCAAACCTTTAAAAGTTTGATTATCACTTTATAATTATAGCGGGGTGGAGCAAGGACATCGCAAGAGATTACGATGGACCTCCAAGCCTGGAGTGCTCGCAGTTTTGATGAGCATTTCATCAAAGCGAATGGCCCATAACCCTGAGGTATCTCAGTAACAAATTGTTTTGAGACTCAATCGCGTGGTTCAAATTGGGTTTGGAAAACTCTAGACCTGTGAAATTCCCGCCCCCGCTATTTTTTTATTTTAGATTCTAGAAAAATTACTTTTAAATGTTACTTAAAGAGAAAACGAATTAGGGCCTATGTTGCGGAGGTTCGTATCTTATTGATGCTTTTTCAGCAGCTTCCCTATCTTGCTTTTTGTCCATATGCCTAACATATAAATTGGATACAACGCCAATGCATGTAACTAGTGCCACAGCCCCAGCGAATAGATACGGATCTCTTGGATCAGAAGTAAAGTAATTGCTAAATTGATCACCTAGTTGATGTGCTTGATCTGAAAGAAAGTTCCAAGCTTGAACTATTGGTTGAGTAACCTGCTCTTTTAGGATTGCTCGAACAAGCTGATCATATACCATTAAATGATATCTAAGTCCTATTTTTATACTTTATTGTTGTTCAGAATAAGAATAGAAAAAGATGGGGCTGCTGGGATTTGAACCCAGATCGCGTGCGCCCTAGGCACGAATCTTAACCAAGTTGGACAACAGCCCCGTGAAAATGAGAAAAAGATTGCGCTTTTATAATTATGCTAAAAAACAGAAAAACTGTTTTTGGCATCACAAAAGCTCATGTGCGAGTTTTTCATGATCTTTTTATTATCTTGGCTTCATCGATTAGATGGATGAGCGTCGATGGCTTGCTTATTTTTTTGCCTTCATAGACGGTGAAATCGACTTTCTTCAGGATGTTCTTATCTGCATCTTTTAAACATGTCATGAATGGCTTTCCTGTTATGTTGACAGAAGTCGTGATTATAGGTCCTGTTTCTTTGATGATATTTAAGAACCAGTGGTTTGGAATTCTTATCCCGATAGTGCCGCCATTTTTTAGTCTCAGGATTAGAGTATAAGGGCCTGGAAGTTTATCCAAGAAATTTCTATGTCCTTTTTTTAGGATGCAATTTTCTTTTATCCAGGACTTTGTTACAATTATAGAAAATGGCTGATTTTTTCTTTTTTTAATGGCCTCGATTTTCTTTACAGCTTTTTTATCTGAAGCTAGACACCCTAAGCCATAGATTGTGTCTGTTGGATAGATGAAAATCGAGCCTGCTTTTATTTTCTTTATAAAATCTTTCTTATTTTTCAGGAATTCTTCTTTATCTACTAGCATAAATTTTTAAAGAATTGGGCCTTATAAATTTCATGTCAGGAGAGGGAGAGGGAAAGATAGAATTGAAGGGAGCAAAAGTATACTTGCATGAGCAAGGGAAGAGCAATGCTCGAATAACTCATATTGATATAGAGCATCCAGATATAAACAAGATAATCAAGCCGAATGAGGCAACTTATTGTGCGGGCAAGGCTGGCGGATGTTTTATCGGCTTGAAGAAAGAGATGCTGATAAGGGCTAAGAAGCTGATTAAAGGTTCTTGAAATCGATACAAAACATTTTAAAGGATTGAACTTCTAAAATAGGTATGCCGCAATGGCCCAATGGTAAGGCGACAGATTGCTAATCTGTTTTCCTCACGGATATCCAGGTTCGATTCCTGGTTGCGGCGTCCTTTCTTCTTTTCAGGCCAGTATAGTTGTAACTGTAGGATAGTAACAAATGCTAGGGTTTAAAAAGCTTGGAAGCTTCTTTAATTATGGTAACTATGGAATTAGAGAGAAGTGTGAAACAAGATGAAAATGTTGTGGGAAATAGGGATTATACTAATCTAGAAAATATCAAGCACAAGCCAATAGAAAAGATACCTGCTCTAGAGGAAGCATTTCGGACTGCAAGAAGATATGTCTATCAGACAGTTATATGTCTGGGCCTATCTCCAGTTCCCATGACTTATTCAGACATCAGACTCGTTTCAGGCCAGGATTATGAAAAATATGTAGATGGACCTGATTGCCAGAAGCCCAGTGCAGGTAGATTCCATCATGATATTGGAAAAGCTTTTGTCAGAGAATCGATGAGCTTGGATAAT
The DNA here is from genome assembly GCA_964552095.1 of Candidatus Woesearchaeota archaeon. GTDB lineage: Archaea > Nanobdellota > Nanobdellia > Pacearchaeales > UBA284 > JAPLYB01. The sequence continues at coordinate 2,207 of CAZKFK010000079.1, forward strand.
AAGTTCTGTTCAGTATATCTTGCTTCAGTTATGGTTCATGAGATGTGGCATAAAGCACTTGGTTGGGAATTCAATGAAAGAGATAGTGATCTATGTGAGGGACTTACAGAATATCTAACTAGAGAGACTATGAAATTCGTTAAACCAGCAATTCTCAATCCTATTGAGCTTGCGGAGGACAAATCGAGAATAGCTAGGGTGTCAAAATGCGCAAAAGTATGTGCTGATGATTTTATCGTAAGCCTATCTAGTGGCGCATGCCTTTCTTATTCGTATCTAGATAAAATGAAGCAAATCGAGAGTCTTGCGGTATATTCCCCAAAAGAATTCAGGAAATTCTTAAGGAATGTTATCACCTGGGGCCAACCAGTATCTGAAGCAAGGGCAGCTTAATCATTTTTTTCTTTCTCGTAAGGT
>CAZKFK010000080.1:0-2621 GCA_964552095.1 Candidatus Woesearchaeota archaeon
TGGCGATTCCTCCATCGGCTTGAAAGTCGAGGTATCCTCGCCATATATGTAATGAGAAAAAATTTTATTAAAGATATTATAGAATTAGCAGACCTTGACCCTAGGATAGTGCTATTGACCTTGGATGTGGGTTACCCTACTTTTGATCCATTCATAAAAAAATATCCAGGAAGATACCTAAATGTGGGCATCTCAGAACAGAACGCTGTCAGTTTCGCAACAGGGATGGCCATTGCCGGGAAAATCCCTTTTTTGTACAGCATAAACTCTTTTCTTCTGTTCCGTGCTTTTGAACAGATTCGATTTCTTTCTCACATGGGGCAGCACGTAGTGCTTGTCGGAAGCGGCCTTGGAAAAGAATATACTAATTATGGGCTGAGCCATTACTCTGAAGAAGACATAGATATACTGAAGACCCTGCCTATCAAAGTACTGACTCCTGAGGATAAGGAAGATCTAGCAAAAAAAATTCTTGAGGCGTATAAGCACGAAGGAGCCTCTTATATAAGATTAAGCAAAAAAAATTTGAATTGATTTTATGTATATCCTGGATTCCCATAAATTATTTAAACTCTCTTTTAAATAGAATATCATGTTAAAAAGTTGGAAAAAATGGGAGAAGAAAGGCGACCCTCATTTGATAAATAGGGCGCAGTGGGATGAGGCTGAATTAAAGGCCATTGAAGAAGTTTTTGATAATGATTGGTTCGGCTATGGGAAAATCAACCAGGAATTTGAAAAGAAACTTGCAGAGTTCACGAAGATACCTTATTTTAATCTCACTAATAGCGGCTCTACTGCCATATGGACTGCAATCAAGTGCTTATTCCATGATAAGAAACTGAAAAGAGGCGACTTGGTCATACATCCGATAACAACTTTTCCGACAAGCATATCCTCTGCGATAGAATTCGGCCTCATACCGGTCTTCATAGAGACTAAGCCCAATACTTATGTCGTGGATGAAGCAGAAGTCGAAAGGGCAATAGAGAAATATCCTCAAATAAAGGGGATGATCATGCCATACTTGCTTGGGAATATCCCGAATATGGAGCGCATAAAAAAAGCTCTTGGAGATAGATTCCTCATAGAAGACTGCTGTGACACTCTCGGAGGGACATTTGATGGGATACATGTAGGTGCTTTTGGTGATTTTTCTGCTTTTAGTTTTTATGGTTCACACCATATCACTGCAGGAGGTGTAGGCGGAGCTCTTGCAACAAATGATGAAAAACTGTCTAGAACAGCAAAGAGCCTGATATTCTGGGGCCATGATTATGATGTTGATCAGACTTTCCTCAATAGATATGAGGGAGCGACAGTCGGAAGTGACTATCAGATGAGTGCTATCCAAGCGGCTTTTGCACTGGCCCAAATAAAAAAATTGCCTGGATTTGTTGAAGCGAGGGCGAAACAATTTGCAGAGATGATGACCCTCTTCAAAGGATATGATTTTTTTCATCTGCCGGAATCTGACTCTAGAGCTAGGCCGAGCTGGTTCTGTTTTCCTCTGAGAGTTAAGGAAAATGCGCCATTCAACCGAGAGACTTTTGTAGAGTACTTAAAGAGCAATAATGTTGAGATACGTCCAATCATGAATGCTAATATCCTGAAACAGAAACCTTTTCAGCACATAGAGAGGATCACGATGCATGAAGAGCACCCTATAGCTGAGGACCTTCTAAAAAATGGCTTATTCCTCCCTTGCTGGGGGATGCCTGAAGAGCAGAAACAAGATTACTATGATATCATAAAAAAATTCTTAGATTCTTACTAGTCAGCGGATTTTCTTTTCATTAATTGTTCTAAGATGATGAACTAAAAGATTCATTGAATAATAGATTTTCCTGAAAAATCCTATATCGTCCTTCAGGCCCTTGAACTTCTCTATCACCTCATCTCTCAAACGGGCTTGCTCTTCTTTATCGAAAACAGACATTGCATTTGAATGAACCCTGTACCTAACTAAAAAAGGAGGGATATTCGTTAGATTTTCCCCTCTTTTCAGCAATTTATAGTATAGATGATATTCATGATGGCCATCAAATGATAGATCTTTATTATGGAGCATGATTGATGGGAAGATTATGCCGCAGCTCTTCCTCAATCTCCATGCCAGCATCTTTGGATTATCATATTTCCTGAATCTGCGAACTTCTTTTCCATTCTCATCCATATATATGGCAGAAGTCCCAACTAAGAAGATATTCGGGTGCTTCTCCAGATAATCAAATTCCATCTCAAATCTTTTTGGATGCGAGACATCATCTTGTGTAGATATGGCAAGGTACTTCCCTTTCGCTGCTCTGAATCCAGTATTTATCGAAATCGCTGAGCCCCTGTTCTTCGGATTATTTATCAGCCTTATTCTCCTATCTTTATGGCTTTTGATTATCTTCAAAGAATTATCTGTCGAATGGTCATTGATTATTATGAACTCAAAATCTTTGAAAGTCTGATTCAATACAGACCTTATGCTCTCCTCTAAAAATCTTTCTCCATTGTATACCGGCATTATCACAGATAATTTTGGGGTCTTCTGTCTTTTTTTGCTCATGATAATTAAGATAAAGCCAGCTTTAAAAGTATTTCCAAGCATATCTGATTATGCTTTTTAATGC
>CAZKFK010000081.1:0-2568 GCA_964552095.1 Candidatus Woesearchaeota archaeon
AACAGATAATATATATTTTAGAATATATATCTTGCAGTATATAGTTGATTTTTAGCAACCTTTTTATATTTCAGTTCTCTGATTTTATCATGAAAGACATAAATAAGAATGAGATTGAACAAGGTTCAAAAATAAAAATAAGGGCCAAGAGGGAGAACAGAGAGGAAGAGTTTGAAGGCCTCTTGATAGAGAGTCCTGACAAGAATTCTATCTTAATCAAGATGAAGAACGGATATAATATTGGATTTGATAAAAAAGATATTATCAAGATGGATTTAATTGAGAAGCCAAAACAAGAATCGAAAGAAAAAGAAGCTGAACAGGACAAGAAACTTCCTGGAATTGCTGTGATAATCACAGGGGGGACTATTGCTTCAAAAGTTGACTATAAAACAGGAGCTGTGAGCCCAAATACAGACATATCTTCTTTGATACAGAACATCCCTGGAATAGAAAAAATAGCAAGGATAAATTATATTGAAGTCCCTTTTCTTGAATTAAGTGAAGATATAAGCCCTGATGATTGGAAAAAACTAGCTAAAAAAGTCTGTGAGCTTGTAAATAAGAAAGACAATAAAGGAGTTGTTATTTTACATGGAACAGACACTTTGCATTATACCTCCGCGGCTTTATCTTTTATGTTGAAGGATTTGGGAAAGCCTGTTGTTCTAACTTATTCGCAGAGAAGCATTGACAGAGGGAGTTCTGATGCGAACTTGAATCTTAAATGTGCATTTCATGCTGCTTTATCAAATATTGCAGAGGTCATGATTGTCGGACATGCTGGAACAGAGGATACTTTTTGTCATGCACTGCATGGTTCTTCAGCTCGAAAAATGCATTCGTCAAGAAGAGATGCTTTCAAAGCAATAAATCATGAACCAATCGCGAAGATACATGAAAATGGAAACATAGATTTCATCTCAGGACACTCGAAAAGAGATGAAAAGAAAAAGTGCAGAGCAGAGAGTGATTTTGAGGATAAAATAGCTCTGATTAAGTTCTATCCTGGACAGAATCCAGAAATCTTGAATCACTATAATGATTTAGGGTATAAGGGCATAGTAATAGAGGGAACAGGGTTTGGCCATGTCTCTGTCAATGGAAAATTATCCTGGCTTTCTGAGATAAAAGAATTATGCAAGAGCATGATTGTCTGCATGACAACACAAACAGTATATGGAGAAGTGAATCCAAAAGTGTATAGCAATGGAAGGATGCTTGAAAGGGCAGGAGTTCTATATCTTAATATGACAAGCGAGGCTTGCTATGTCAAGCTTGGATGTGTTCTTGGCAAGGAAAAAAACATAGAAAGAGCCAAAGCACTCATGAAAGATAATTTAGCTCATGAATTCAATGAAAGAAGGATAGAATAGGTTTATCCTCTTACACTTCTAGCCAGAATCATCCCTGTATAAAAGCCGGCAGCAATCCCCGGAGAGATGTATAAACTATCCCATCCACTAGATATATCTTTTCCTGTGAGCGCATTCACAAATTCAGAACCTATGCCCCAGATCATATTATACCCTAAAGTACCCATAGTTGAACGTAGTAGAATGTCTGTACTAGTGCCAGTTGCTTCGGAGTTATATTCAATAAGCACCCCCAACATGATGGCCTCTGGAAAAACAATTATATTCCCAACTACTATACTGACAAGATCCTGCACATTTGTTTTTCGTTTCCCTATTTCTCTTATCTGCTCAACCATGCTCTGGAACATGATAATGTATTTAAATAAATTACCATTCAATTTTGATGGCAGAAATAGAAATCAAGGAAGAGGTCAGGGACTTTGACACTATCAGAGATAATATGTCAAAGCTCGGAGTATGGCTTGAGGACAAGGGCATCAAGATGATTGAAGATAAGAAAGTGTTGAGAGAGAAATATGGCTATAAGAAGTTCACTATATTCTTAGATGAATTCGAAAATCTTGAGAAGTTCATGTCAATAAAGAAAGAAAGTATTTCGGATTCTGAAAATGATAAGAGCAGGGCGCAAGGTGATTGCAAGGATTTATTCAAGTTCTTGATTGCAGTTTCACAAGCATGATCCTCAAAATAAGCCTACTATCTAATAATCTTCACTTAAATCATGGACTTCCATCTCTTCATGACTATTTTTTCTTGTGAGTTTTAATTCTATTTCTGCCCTTGGCCTGCCTCTGCTTTGTTCATCTAGGAATGCACCAAGTTCTGTTGGAACAATTCCTTCGGCAGTGAGGGCATATAGGTTATTTGATACTTTTAGAGGCGCCCCATTTGTATATAATTTAGTAGACTTTGGAAGAATTAGGCCATAATATAGCCATCCCTTGTCAGTACGCTTAAACAGATATGACCCTTCAAACCTTGTTCTATGTCCATCTCCCCTAAATGCCTGTATAATCAATGTCTTTATACGGGAGTCTAAACTAGACCAAGATTTTAATGAGTCTAACGATTTAGTTGTCCCCATACCCCCCTTACCCCCTGATTTCAGGGCTTTTTTTGAGTATAACTAACTTTCGCAGAGCCTTCTCTTTATGAAAGAGAAACCTCGGGAAGAGATATTGATATCAAA
>CAZKFK010000082.1:0-2467 GCA_964552095.1 Candidatus Woesearchaeota archaeon
AGATGCGCCTCTTTACATTTAGTTTAATATATACATTCATTTTATCCTCCTCTTTATCTCCTCTCTGAGTTCGTCAGCAAAAAAAGGCCTTGCATCATACTTCAATATCTTATTTTTATCCTCAATCTTGAATCCTGTCTTCTGCCTCAACAATCCAGAGAACATCCCTGTTGAATTATTCTCTACAAGTATCAAATTGCTTTCATTTCCAATTTCTTTTTCAAGGTCTGGAAATGGTTTAAGATACAAGACTTGGATGAACCTTATATCTAAATCTTTGATAGCATCTAGAATCGCTCCTTTAGTTGAGCCCCACGAAATCACAAGATTTTTTGATTTTTTTCCATAGACTTTATACATTGAAAATTTCCTTGCTTCTTTTCCTATGTCCCTCGCTTTTTTCATCCTTCTCTCAAAATTCTTTTTGATGATTTCAGCATCATCTGTCGCAAAGCCCTCTTTTGTAGCTTCGTAACTACTATATTTGACCAGCTTTATGTTCTTTGATGATTTGACGAGCTTTGGTTTTTCTTGCATCGAATACGAGCTTTCAGCGAGATGCTTGTCTGATAAGATTATCACAGGAGCTCTGAATTTCTGTGACATGTAGAATGCCTGGCTTGAAAGTTCCTCACATTCAATAGGGTCTCCAGGCGCAACCACTATTCTTTGGAACTCTCCATGTCCAGAATGTAATGCCATCCTCAAATCACCTTGCATCGTATAAGTAGGGACACCTGTTCCAGGACCAGGCCTTTGAGCAAGGTAAAAAACAAGAGGCACTTCAAGCATCCCAGTTAGGCTCAAAGCCTCTGCCATCAAATCGAAACCTCCGCCCGAAGTTCCGACCATGACCTTGGCCCCTGTAACTGCACTGCCAACTCCCGCATTTGCGACAGCAATCTCATTCTCAAGCTGAAATACAAAGATATTGCTCTTTTCCTCCCTTGAAGCCAGCTCAAATAAAAGCGGTGTTGCCGGAGTCATCGGATAAGCATAATAGATATCGAGGCCAGAGTCAATAGCCCCTATCGCTGTTCCCTGACTTCCATCTAAGAATTCAAAGCTCTTGGCTTTTCCATTATTCTTAACTTTTAATATCTCAAGAACTTTATCTCCAATCTTCTCATCACTTGAGTTTGTCTTGATTATCTTGCCTTCTTTTTTCAGCTTCGCCTTGTGCAATTCATCTGTCTTCCCATCAAGGCCAACAATGATATCTACTTTAGCATCATTACTATGAACATTTTCATCTGAAAAAGTCAGGACATTGAAGTTATTTCCTCCTCTTATCCTCGATTCATAGGTCCTTGAATAGAATACAAAAAACCCTCTTGAAATCAAGTCCTTGGCCAGAATCTTAGTTAGATGATTCGGTCCTTGCCCTGCTTCCCCGCTTATCAGAATATTGTACCTCATTTTATATTCCTTAATCTTAAATAACGAGGGATATTTAAATTTAATCTCAACACAAGAAAATCTAGAAAAACTATTGAACAATCAGGCCAACACCTTATTCATGATAGTTTCTATATCCTGCATGCTCTTGAATCCAGTGTAAAGCCGATCATTTATAACTAAGGTTGGATAAGTCTCTATCCCATATCTATCTTTCAACTCTTTTATGCTATCCAGATCGAATTCAGAATCTATGTAGTATATCTTTATCTTATCTGGCCCATATTTATCCAAAAGCTCGCTAAGTGCCTTATTTTGCTTTTCAGAGCCAAAAACATAAGCAGGATTATTTGAGTAGAAGAACATTATAGCCAAGACCTCTTTCTCGCAGCCTAGTTCTTTCCAGAGAGCATAGTGCTGCATCTCCAATCTTATATACTCATCTCTTTTCTCTAGCACTTGAGGATCGCTCTTTCCGAGCTGACTTTCAAGATTATCTATTTCTTGACGCAGGTCTGCTAATTGATTTCCAAGATCAATCATCTGTGAGGATTCACAAGCAGCAGCTCCTGCAAACTCTCCTCCCGCCCCGCCTGTTCCCCCAGGCCCAGATGCGCCCGCCATCTCCTGATGACTTGAGCCTATACTCGATTCTATTGGACTAACTTTATCTCGGGTCTGCCAGAAATAATTGAATCCAGCTACGCCTGCAAGAACAACGATGACAAGGACATACCACATCACCACAACACCTGCTTTTTTCGCCATGATTCTAAAGAGAATTGAAACTTAAAAATGTTTCTAAGAAAAAGGAGAGAAGAGTTTATTCTTTACTATCTTCTGCGACCGAATACCCCTGACAACCAACGATTGACGATCTACAAGGGTCAGACTGCATCTTCGCTGCTTGTTTTGGAGTCACCCAAAGTTCTACCTTAACCAAACCTTTAGTTGTTTTTTTTGTTACCATATCTTCTCCAATTAACTCAAATGGAATTATTTAATATTAAAATTTCCAATACTCAAATTATGAAACTAATTTTTGCTATCTGCATATACAATTATGCCC
>CAZKFK010000083.1:0-2454 GCA_964552095.1 Candidatus Woesearchaeota archaeon
CTGTAGTAGAGAAGTTCAAAGTATATAAAACACAGCCCGTTTAAAATGATTTTTCTTAACTTTATAGTTACAAATCAAATATGTGAAAAAAACGATAGGTATTTATAGTTTGTCTGACCTTGATTCCAATTAAATAACTACTCAAAAAAGAGAAAAGCTGGTTCTAATGTTAAGTGAGATAGAGAGAGAAAAGAAAATAGCCGAGCACCTCTTCTATGTAAGTCTGAAATATACAAAAACTACAGATGTCATCCTCAATTTGCTGAATCGCTGGGTCGCTATGATAAACATCTCAATAGACTATCTGCTGAAAAAAGCCAAGAAGAACAAGAAAATCAAAGTCATTCCAGAAGCACCCAAGGCGAAAGAGATCCTAATACGGACAGTATATAGTAAAGAGAAAGTGGTCCTAGAGACCATGGATATGTACTCCTTTTTCAGAAAACTTCCAGACCTTGATAAAGTCCGAGAATATGAATTCAGGAAGAACGTTGCTCTAAGGGTGATAAGCAACGGAAAAGAAGTTAGGATAGATATGGAGAGGCTCAAGGCCTGGAATGAGAAGATAAATGAATATATCTCTCTCATAAATAAGATGAAATGAATAAAATCACCAAGCGTGTCGAAACACAACGGCGCATTAATGTAAACAAAGCGCACCATCATTAATAAATGAATAAACCTTATATCTCCATCTTGCCCGTGACCCCAAGGTCAAAAACCGCAAGAAAATCAATGACCCTGACTCACCAAAATCCCAAAAACACATAACATAAAAGCATTTAAAAATACAATTTTCATAAATACTACGATGGGAAAAGTCATCACAGTTATTTCAGGAAAAGGAGGTGTAGGCAAGACTGTCAGCGCCATCAATCTAGCTGCTTCTTTGAATAAGATGAAGAAGAACGTAGTCCTTGTCGACTGCAACTTCACTACTCCGAATACAGCTCTTCATCTAGGTTCTCCTATTGTTCCTGTCACACTAAATCAAGTCCTGACAGGCAAAAAGAGAGTCTTTGACGCAATATATCAACACTATTCAGGTCTTAAGATAGTCGCATCAAGCATATCATTGAAAGCTCTTAGAGATATAAACCCGAATACTCTCCCAAAAGTCATCAGAGATTTAAGAAGGATATCTGATATAATAGTCCTAGATGGTGCAGCAGGTCTGGGAAGAGAAGCTCTGATGGCACTAGAGAATTCAGATGATATCATAGTTGTAACGAATCCAGAGATGCCAGCAGTCACAGATGCTCTGAAAACGATTAAGATGGCAGAGCAGATGAAGAAGAGAGTCCTCGGAGTCATAGTCACAAGGGTAAGAAAAGACGGCAAAGAGATGAAATTAGCTGATATATCCAACTTGCTAGAGAGGCCTATCCTCGGGATAGTCCCAGAAGACAATAGTGTAAGGGAGAGTGTGATGGTCAGAGACGCCGTGGTCCATATCAAGCCAAACAGCAAGGCAGCTAGGAGCTATAAGAACATCGCTGCAAAACTTGTTGGAGAGAAGATAAAACAACCAGGATTCTTCGAGAGATTATTCGGGATATAATGAATCCATAAGAGTCCCTAAACACAATTCTTCTTATCAACAATCAATAGATCTATCAAATTCACATATTTTGCCATTTTTCTCCTCGATAAGATATTTCCTCCATGCTATTTAATCGACGGATAATCTATTTTATTAGAGATAAGCTTTTCACAGAAAAGCTTATAAAGGACGTGTATACTCTAACATATAATTTAAAAAATAACCATTAAAAGCTCTAAATCCGAGCTATGGTGGTTAAAATAAAGCTAAGGGATAAAGATGGGAAAAGACGCTTTCAACACTTTTTTCAGAAAGAAACCTGCATTGATTATAATGGCTCTAAAAAAGGGTGCAAGAACTAGATATGGGTCTTTATTGGCCAAGGAAGTCGACTGCACATATAGTCATGCTGTGAAGATTCTACAGAGCCTGGAAAAGTACGGCCTCGTCGCTTTCGAGAAGAAAGGCCGAATAAAATTGATTAAGCTGACGAACAAAGGTCAAGAGATTGCAGATAACATGCAAGAGATCAGGGACATGCTTAATTGATCTTATCGCTACAATAATCTGACTTCAATGAAAAATAGAACTAAAAGTCTTTTAGCTGTTTTTGAGCGAAAGGTTTTTAAACCGCTTTAACTCTAAAATTACGACAAAATTACAAAGAGAAAAATGACGCTCCTCGGGCTAAAGCCCGAGGTATCTGTATGTAAAAATGCTTGAAAACCTAGTTTTCAGCACGCCGAAAATGCAGACCATTTTCGAGCGGAAGCGCATTAATGCTAAACAAAGCGTATGTGCTAAAAAATCAGAAGATTTTTGGCACGCCAAAAATTTCAAAAGAAATTTTTTAGCGGAGATAAAATGTTAATAAGAGCTTGCTTAACACTTATAAATTTGGAGGATGGCGA
>CAZKFK010000084.1:0-2402 GCA_964552095.1 Candidatus Woesearchaeota archaeon
GACTGGAAGATATTGAACCAGTTGGATATAGACTCTCGCCAATCTGACTCAGAGATAGCTAAGAAAACTAGGTTGTCTAAGCAGGTTGTCAATTATAGAATTAAAAAACTTATTGATGATAAAATTATTCTTGGTTTCTTTCCCCATATAAATGTTCCAAAATTAGGATATCTCACTCATAAAGTCTATCTTAGATTTAAGTCTTTAAATAAAGAGAATGAACATGAAATGCTAAAGTACCTTCAAGAACAGAAAAAGATTGTTTGGATTATCTCCTGTTCTGGCAGGTGGGATTTAGTTTTTGGAATAGCTTCTGAAAACATACCTGAATTTGACTTAGTATTATCTGGTTTTATGGATAAATATAGTGGTTTTGTCGCAGAAAGAGCTATTTCTGTATTCAATGAAGCAACACTGCATCATAGAAAATGGTTGATTAATGATACTGATGAAATTTCTTGGACTTTAGGCGGAAAAAAAGAAGAAATTGATGATTTAGATAAAAAATTGCTTACTGAACTTGAAAAAGATGCTAGAGTTCCAATTATAGATTTAGCTGAGAAGCTTGATGTCTCTTCAAGTTTGATCATACAAAGAATCAAAAAATTAAGGCAAAAAGAGATTATTGGGTCTTTTAGATTGTCTTTAAACCGAGAAAAATTAGGAATTCAGTATTGCAAGGCCTTTATCTATTATCAAAACAAGACCACTGAATCTGAAAGAAAGCTTCTTAATCATATATTTTCGATTAAAGAGATTCTTGGGGTTTCAAAATCCATAAGCTCTTGGGATCTTGAACTTGAATTTGAAGTTAAGTCTTATGATGAATTTCATAAGATTTTGAAAGACCTAAAAAATAGATTTCCGATTATATCCAATTTTGATACAATTTACATTGAAAAAGAATATGGAGAAAGTTTCATGCCTAAAATTGAATAAAAAAATATAAATATAACCGCCCCTTCAAACTAACATATGCTCGAAAATCAGGGATTTTCGGCACGCCAAAAATGCATAGCATTTTTTAGCGAATCAATAAAAAAGATAAGCTCAACAAAAAAGTTTCACAATTCCGCTGGAAAATCAGAAGATTTTCGGCGTGCCAGAAACCAAAAAGTTTCTGTGCATGGACAAAATGTCCTAGATGTGTCCCCCGCATTTCATGCTTTGACAGGATTTGATTTTCTAAAGATTTAAAAAAACAGATAACATAGATTTTAATCAAAAGAGGTAAAGATGGTGAATGTTTGGGATTTTGTATTGCATGTAGACAAGTATCTGGCTTTAATCATTGATAAATTCGGCATATTCTCTTACATCATCTTGTTTCTTGTGATTTTTCTTGAGACAGGGATTGTGATATTCCCTTTCTTCCCAGGAGACTCACTATCATTTGTTGCTGGAACATTCGCGGCTCTGAAATCTCTGAATGTATGGGTATTATTCATTATTCTTGCTCTTGCAGCAATCTTGGGAGACAGCACAAACTATCTGATAGGCAAAACTATTGGGGAAGAACTGTTCTTGAAAAAGAAATGGGTAAAAGAGAAGCACTTGAATAAGACAAAAGAGTTCTATTGCAGACATGGAGGCAAGACAATAATTTTAGCTAGATTCATCCCAGTAATAAGGACATTCGCGCCTTTTGTTGCAGGGATAGGAAAGATGGATTATAAGAAATTCTTGACTTATAATGTCATCGGAGGAGTCGCTTGGATTGCCATATTCTTGTTTGCAGGATATTTCTTCGGGAACATACCTTTTATCAAGAATAACTTGAGCTGGGTGATAATTGGAATAATCGCTGTCTCTTTGATTCCTGCTATAATCGCTGCTTTTGAGAAAGAAGACAAGAATGATGATATCTAGAAGCCTAGATGTCCCTATCATAAGATTCAAAAATAAGATTTTTCTAAAATAGAAACATGACACTCCAATATCCTATTGCGATAATAATGCAGGATTATGGCTCTGTAGAAGAACCAAGTATGGAACCCTGCGGGGTCTTAGGAATAATGTTAACAAGATTGATTGATTCTGGACCACTGAATACTGTGGATATGATAAATTGGGAGAAAGCGATTTTTTCATACGAGGTAGCTAGAGACCTTGCCCCGATAGAGTGCTGTTAGGATAGGTTTAAAAGAGCCTTCTAAAGAAGCCTCGGGAAGAGGTAAACCTTCCTCTTCGAGATAGGTTTAAAAGCTTGAACTTTCTTTTTATGATGGCAGTTCGAGCTTGCATGCTAGTCCCATGCTTTTCCACAAACGGACTTTATGGTGGGCTTGACAGGACCTGTGATAAAGAAGATTAAAAGTCCTGTTTCAAACGTTGACGTCTTGTCCTGTTTGGTTCTGCTTTAGCTAATCGGGTCAGTCTCGGAAGAGGGCAGCCCTAACCTA
>CAZKFK010000085.1:0-2384 GCA_964552095.1 Candidatus Woesearchaeota archaeon
GGTCTATACTATCTAAAGAACTATTTTACGACACTCCATGTCCTAAAAGCCTCTTCAACATTAAAAGGAAAAGCAGCACTAGCTTTGCAGACCTGCCTGTCAGGAAGATAATCCCATCTCACTGCCCTAACTAGGATCCCCTCAGTATTCTTTCCGCCTTCTTTGAAGTGAAATCTGACTACTTTTGGTGCTCTATGCACCTTGCCTCTCTGTTGTTTTGCCCCTATATCCTCATCAAACAAAGCTCCTCCAAGAATATCCCCTTTTCCATGATATTTATACCAAACACCGTACATTCTATCTCCTATAATTTCATTCCCTTGGGCAATATCTGCTTCCATTTGTTCATTTTTATAAATTTGTTGTACAAGATCAAAAAGAGATCTTGTGAATCCTTTTTCAGTAGAAGATACTCTCAAGACTTTGAAAAGCATATCTGGGAATTTTTGAATTTGATCAGAAAACATATCTTGGTCGACTTTTAATTGAGTGATATCTGAATATGTTACTCGCCCATCATATTCATTGACATTAAGTTCAAATATATCTTCAGAGACATTGGTAGGGGTCCTGCTGCAAAGGACAACCTCTAATGTAGAAATTCCACTAGAGCTGTATATATGTGTGGAATCTAAACTCACCACTAGTTCGAATTGTCTTTCTCCTCCTCTTAATCCCTCATATAGATACCCATCAATTATAGCATAACCATCAGTTAGGCCTGTCTTTGCATCAGTGAAAGGAGCTCTGATTCTGCAAGGATGATAAACATGCGGCATGGCTAATGGAGACTGCGCTTTCAAAACAAGAGCCTCTTGTTTTTGGGAAAGCACCATTCCTGGAGAACTTGTCCTTAAGTTCTGAGCATAAACCGGAACACTAGGAGAAACGCTTACTAGAGCAGATAGAAGAAGAACCTTAGGAACCAGCCCGCTTTTTCTCATGGATTCATAAACCAAAAAACTTTATAAAGATTGTCTTTTATATCTGTTATGCCAAGGATTTCAACTACAAAAGAGGATAAGATAAAAGAGTCTATCCTGCACCTTCTTTTTCAACAGGCCCCAAAATCCATGTTTACAGCCTCGATATCACAAGAACTTGCACGAGATGAAGAATATATCAAAAAACTTCTTTTAGACCTTGAAAATAAGAAGCTCGTGTCTTCCTTGAAGAAAAATCAAGCAGGTCTTCCCCTAAAGAAACGCATAAGATGGCATCTCACTCAGCCTGCTTATGAATCCTATAAGAAGATGCAGCCAAGCTCTGAGAAGTTCATCTATGACCCTCTAGATTTTGAATAAGATGGATAAGGAACAAGGATGAACAAGAACATATATGATGCACTTCAACAAGTTATTTAAACAAGCCCTATCCTTAAATCTAAAATGATAAATGAAGAGGCTGTAAAAGATTCTTTCAAGAAGATAAAAAGCGAGATGAGATACTTAGCGTCAGAGATATCTTATATCAAGAACCAGATTCAAGATATTTATGATCTTCTTACTCACATAGACTTAATAAATACTCCAAATCTATCCAATACACCTTCCAGCACATCCACAACAAACATCCAGCAAACCAGCGAAAATCCAGCAGAAGATACCTATTATAATGATGATTTAAGCCCTATTTCCACTAGTTCCACAGGAAACGAGGGGGTTCCAGCAGACAGTCAGCAGACAGTCAGCAGACAAATTATTGAAGAATTTAGACAAAAAGAACCCCAAAGAGAAGTAAGCGATTCTTCGAAGATAGCTGTCCTTATAGATAGCCTAAAGAATGATCTGAAGCAGAAATTTAAGAGCCTGACAAAACAAGAGTTCTTGATATTCTCGTTGATATACACTCTTACCGAGGAGAACGGTGAGGCGAATTACAAAGATCTTTCTTTAAGATCGAAGCTGACAGAAAGCTCCATTAGAGACTATATCTCGAGGCTGGGGCATAAAGGGATTCCTCTCATTAAAGAGAAAAAGAACAATAAGCTCGTCGTGATAAAGGTTCCTAAGGAGCTTAGAGATATAGCTGCCCTCGACAGCTTGGTTAAATTAAATAAGAATGAATAAGATTTAGACAAAATCGTCTAGCCGAATATCTTCTATAGAGTATTCAAACAATAATAATCAATTTGTTTAATATCCCCAATCTATCTTAATATAGCGAATTAAGCCTTATCTCTGCATTTTATCTAATTTTGATAGTCACACTCCTTTTTACCTCAACTCAAAATTTTTTTATGTCCTTTGTTCAAGTTTTCTTTTTATCCTCACTTTGACCTATTTTTTTAATCTCTTTTCTTTGCTTTTTTCTCTTTTCCGCACTTTTCCTTGTTTTTCTCAGCTTTTCTTTTGTTTTTGATTAATTCCCTATGTTTTATATCT
>CAZKFK010000086.1:0-2358 GCA_964552095.1 Candidatus Woesearchaeota archaeon
TAGTGCGGAAAGTGTGATAAAAATTAATATTTTTAATATTATACAATAATAATATATATTTTTTGTTATATTATTTTACAACTCATTTTTCGCACCCTTTTTGAAAAAATATTTGTATTTTTTATCGCCAGATATCCGACCACAACTACCCAGCATCTTTTGAACTTTTCCTGTAATCTGCAATTTTTATCTTTATGATCTCTTCAGAGACCTCCTCCATTGATTTCAACTTGGACTTAAGGTAGTGATAGTTGTCAATATAACCCATTACTTCAGGTACCATATCAACGGGCACTGAGAATGTCTTGGTCTTGGCCTTCTCTTTTGCAGTTAAAAGATAGTAGGGTCCATGACGATATTTTTTATCCTTATGGCATCTGCAGCCGGCACTTCTGCACTCCTGGTAGCACTTGGTAATAGAACCCTTCTTAAACAGTCCCACAGAAGCTATCTCTTGCCTGAGACTCTCAAAATCTTTCTCAAGTTTTTCTATCTTTTTCATAAATATTTTGTATTTTTAATAGACAATAAGTATAATATACTTAGTTTATTAACTTGTCAAGGAGAAGATCATGGACATAGAAGAATCTTTAAAAGGCATTGAAAGTTTTGACGTATGTCATCTTCCCATCATAAGCGCTTTTTGTGATAAGATCGGCTTATCCAGTCTCATCGATAATGCCCTGCATTCCCAGATGGATAACAGTCCGGGAAAAATCGTCAAAGGACTTGTACTAAACACTTTATCAGGAAGAGACCCTCTCTACCGGGTGGAGGATTTCTTCTCCCATCAGGACTGTGAACTTTTAATAGGAGAGGACATATCCAGCGCATCGTTTACTGATGATAATATTGGAAGGGTGCTTGATAAGATCTATGAATACGGCTCAAGCAAGCTATTTTCTAACATAAGCCTTGAAGCGGTCAAAGAATTTAACATAAATACAACCCAGATCCATCAGGATGCAACATCGGTAAGCGTATGGGGCCAGTATGAAGGAGACTATCCCTTCAAGATCAATTACGGACACAGCAAAGATAAGCGGCCCGATCTTTACCAGTTTGTCATCTCGCTGTTGTGCACCGAAAGGGACATCCCTCTGGCCTCAAAGATATATAGCGGAAGCGATGATGATAAGACCATATCAGCTTCAATCCTAAAAAGGGTCTCTGATTATATCGCAAGGTATGCAAAGGATAAAAAATTTATCTATGTTGCCGATTCTGCACTCATAAACAAGGCTAACCTGGCCTTGATGGGAGGAGTTGAAAACCCCAGTATTGAGTTTGTATCCAGAATGCCTGCCAATTTCTCCCTGGTAGACCGTCTTGTCGCTGAAGCGGTTTCTCAAGAAAACTGGACAGATATCGGCATCTTAGCAGAGATGACAAACAGGCAAAACGCTTATTACAAAAGCTATGAAAAAAGTGTTGATATTGACGGTACTCTCTACAGGGCCATTGTCATCCATTCAAACTTTTATGACAAGAGAAAGAAGAAGAAGATTCAAAAAGAACTAAAGAAAGATCTTGAGGCTGCAAAAGAGATAAAGAAGAAACTAGAATCTATAGAATATTTCTGCTACAAAGATGCCGAGGTGGCAAAAAAGAAGGCTGCCTGTGCCAAGCATCATAGCCTAAATATTAAGATAGACCAAAAAGAACTCTTCAAAAGAGGAAGGCCTAAAAACGGACAAAAAGAGCTATCAGGGGTCCGCTACAAGCTGGATGTTTCTATTGAGCCTGATCAAAAGAAAATTGATTGCCTTGCCCGCAAGGCAGGATGCTTTGTGATGATTACAAATATCAAAGAAAGCCAAAAAAGTTCTGGCGAGATCCTGTCCATCTACAAGGAGCAGCACGGCATTGAAAAGAATTTCGGCTTTCTAAAAGATCCGCTTATCGTCAATGACCTCTTTTTAAAAAAGAAGGAAAGGATTGAAGCGCTGGGTTTTGTCCTGGTCCTCTCACTTCTTATCTGGAGACTCATTGAAAGATGTTTGAGAAACTATATCAAAGAAAAAGAAACCACCATTACCGGATGGAATAAGCAGCAGACCGAAAGACCCACCGCATTTATGATGAGCACTAAGTTCTGCTCAATGCATGTCCTAAAAAAAGCCAATACAAGGTGCCTATCAAGAAAGATCACGGATACACAATTTCAATATCTTGAAGCATTGGGTCTTGATGAGAGTATATTTACTGTTCTTAAAGAATAGATTTGAGGACTTCATGCAAATAATGATTCTGATAAGAAAGCAGCACTGAGCTATTGCTCTAATGAAGAAAAATTAAAGAAATTTTACAGTGAAGCTATAAGGCACATGAAAGTGTTGGTTTCTAGGTGATTGTTGT
>CAZKFK010000087.1:0-2269 GCA_964552095.1 Candidatus Woesearchaeota archaeon
GTATATGATATGCCAGAAATAGAAATTAAGGTGAAAGGATACAAATGTAATAATTGTGGCTATGAATGGGTTCCACGTTCTTTAAAAGAAAAACCACTTATTTGCCCCAAATGTAAATCTGCAAGATGGGATAAAGAACCACGAAAAAAGAAAAAAGTTTAATTCTTTATTTTTTTACAAGAACTAACTCCCTTTAATGCACCAATGCATGTTTTGCATAACTTTTTTAAGCCAGCTATGTTATGCTTTTTATGAAAAATCTCAAATGCCCGATAATAACTGTAGCAGGCCATGTTGACCATGGCAAGACAACTATCCTAGATTCTATCCGAGGGACAAGTGTAGCTGCAAAAGAAGCAGGACTCATAACGCAGAAGATATCCTTCACCTCTGTTCCCTCCTCAATCCTGAAAGAAAGATGTACCAAAGTCCTTGATAAATTCAAGATAAAACTTGAAATCCCTGGATTTCTCTTTATAGATACTCCAGGGCATGCAGCCTTCACAAATCTAAGAAAAATAGGCGGCTCTCTTGCAGACATAGCAATCTTAGTTATAGACATCAATGAGGGATTGATGGAGCAGACAAAAGAGACTATCGAGATCTTGAAGTCAAGCAAAGTTCCTTTCATTGTCGCCCTGAATAAGATAGATGCAATAAATGGTTGGAGACAAGTATCTCAGGACCTTCAAGAGGATATAGATAAACAGCCGGATTATGTAAAAAAAGAGTTTGATAAAAAGCTCTATAGAATAGTTGCGTCTCTAACAGGCTATGGTTTTGATTCTGACTTGTTCTTCAGGATTTCAAAGTTCGAGAAACAACTGGCACTAGTTCCATGTTCAGCTAAGACAAAAGAGGGCTTGCCTGAACTCTTGGCTATGCTGGCCGGCCTTTCTCAAAGGTTCTTGATGAATAAATTAGAGTTAGGAAAAGAGACAAAAGGAACTATCTTGGAGATTAAGAAAGAGAAGATAACTTATTGTGAGGCTATAATCTATGACGGGACTCTCAAGAAAACAGACACCCTGATAATCGCAACTCTTGATGATGCAATAGAAACAAAAATTCGGGCCTTATTCAAAGCACAAGCCCTAGGAAAAGGTTATGAGACAGCTGATGAAGTTTCAGCAGCAGCAGGGATAAGATTGCAATTCCCTTCTGACACAATGGATAGGCTTGTGCCAGGAATGCCTTTTGTCGTTGTGAACAGCAAAGATAAAAATGAGATTGAGAGAGCAAAGCAAAAAATCCAGAAGGAAATCTCTTCATCAATAGAGACAGGTAGAGAGGGCATAATAGCCAAGGCAGATTCCTTGGGCTCTCTAGAAGCCCTGCTCTTATTATTAAGAAAAGCGAAATTCAAGGTCGCCAGGACTTCAATCGGCAGTATAACTCCCTCTGATTTATCTATCGCAAAATCATTCAAGGATATCAATCAAGTCATTGTTGGTTTTAATATAGAATCAGAAGTTTCAGATGAACAAGCCAAGAGCCAGGGAATAAAGATAATAACCAATGATGTAATATATCATATAATCGAGGAACTTAATTCTTGGTCAAAATCAAAAGCACTTGAAATAGAGAGAAAAAAGCTTCGGGGCCTGACCTGGCCAGTCAAGATAAAACTTTTGAGGAACTGCTGCTTCAGGCAGAGCAAGCCAGCGATTTTTGGAGTCAGGATAGAATCTGGGATCTTACGACCAAGAGTTATGTTGATGAATTCAGATGGAGAAGACATAGACAAGGTCAAGGGCATACAATCAGAAGGAAAGAATGTCGAGCAAGCTCAACAAGGTCAAGAGATTGCAATATCCCTGCCGAACATCACATATGGAAGACAGATTCAAGAAGATGATTTTCTCTATTCAAGTTTGAATGCAGAGGAATTTTTGAAGCTCAAAGAGAACAAGAAATATCTCAATGGCGATGAGCTCGCGCTCTTGCAAGAGATAGCAGAGATAAAGAGGAAAGGAAAAGCAACTTGGGGAATCTAAATCTGTTCAAGAACACTTCTTACTTTTTTGCTCCCTATCTTCTTTAGTTTTTCTCTAGTGCTTTTTGATACTCGGATGTGATAAAAAACAGGATATCTATTCACGCCTTTTTTAGATCCTTTTGTTCTCGGCATGTTTACTAAATAAAGGATTCTTTAAAAATTTATGTGCTACAATTATGATAGAAAGATTTATAAATATGTGCTACATATATTTATATGGAGATATCAAAAGAGTTGTGTGAATTGTATGGGGTTCTGATAGGAGACGGA
>CAZKFK010000088.1:0-2230 GCA_964552095.1 Candidatus Woesearchaeota archaeon
CTTTTGTCCAGCCTGAATCAAGAAGCTCTTTCTCGATTGTTTTTTTGTCCTTGCCCTCTTGCTGGCTTGTCTGGATATAGCTTATAAGACTCATAAGATCAGAAGGATTAGCAAAAAGATTTTCTGAACTTGAGGAAGATGATGATGAGCTTTTTCCGCTACCACTAAAAAGCCCCTTCTTCCATATCAAGAAGAGGAGCACAATCAAAGCAATGAATATTATAGCTACAACAATGATGGGCAAGAGTATGCTCGGATTTTTGATTGGAGTGACTTCTTCTTCAACAACTAAACTTGACAAAGAGGGAGAGACATAGAATTTCTGTTGAGCAAGAGATTCTCTTTGAGGAATTGCAATATCAATGATTTGATCAGATGAGAACTTCGCGCCTATTGAAGTATCAAAATCCATGAAATCTATGCTCTCCTTGATTAAGACCTGATCTTTTTTGATATTCGCTGGAAGATCGTAGATGAAATATACTTCTTCTGAAGCAGGAGGATTTATTGATATTGTTAAAAGGGTTATCTCTTGAGTCGAGGAGTCGTCAAAAGTTACTAATTTAATTCTTCCACCAAGCCCTAGGGTTATTTTGTCCTGCCAGAGAGCTAGTTCATTCAACATGCCCTCTCTATAATCTGGCGAATAATCTCCGGCGCCAAGTTCTGAGAGCATATCAAAGCTGACAGAATCAACATCAAAGTAATAGTTTGATTCAGGAAGAACTACTGTATCATTCACAGAGATTGGAATCTTGATCAAGTCAAGTTTGCTCTTTATCACAGAAGTGTCATTAGAAGTTTCAAACAGATTTTTAACTTCTATAAGCGAGGCATTGACTATGGTCTTGTTCATGAAGAGCTCTGAGTACCAGTAAGCAGAGCTTGAGAAAGAATCATAGGCTTGTTTTTTCTCAAGATAGAGCTGATTCAAAGCTTCTTTTGTCAGGGTCGCGTTTATCAAGAATGATTTTATCCCTGTTAATCCAGAAGAATCCGTGACCCTTAGAATAAGGGCGAATGAACCTTCGGGATATGTATGTGTTGCCTGTGCGATTGTTGTTATATCTTGAGTCCCGTCGCCCCATTCCCAAGTGTAGTTCATGATAGGATTCTGGAATTTCTGGACTGTTGCATAAAATGTAGCTGGTTTTTGAGGAGCAACTGATTGAGGAGCCAGTGATTGAATAGTGGGGACATTCGAGACTCTGAACTGAACAGAAGCAGGAGTCACTAGAGTTAGGATAAATTTATAGCTCCCTGCTGTTGAAGGAGCAGTTATGTTGAAAGCATTAAAAGAAAAAACTGTGTTCGGCATCGTCACGCTGACAGGAGTCTTTGTGATGTCCCAAAATGTCCTTTTAGTTGCTGAGCCCCCAGGAGAACTTGTGAATTTGAGCTCCAAATCAGATATAGAAAGGGTTTGCTTTCCATTCGCTATTATACTTAGGGGGATTATACAGCCACTCAAGCAGTTTCCAGAGTATCTTGATGTTATATAGTTTTGAAGATAGGAAACAAGGGACTCTGAATTTGAATTTTCGGCTCTGAACTTTGAATTCTCAAATAGAATCTCATCGCCCTCTCGGATAGGAGAGAAGCCGTAGTATCTTATGTATACTGGATAGTCAAATTGAAGCTCTCCTGAGAAAAATTCAGGACTTCCTAGAAAGCCGCAGGGGTTATCTGCCTCTCCTTTTATTGTATAAGATGTTGTTCCGGGATTTAGGATGCAGATATAGACATCTCGTGCTTCATCGATGAAGAAGTTAGGATTATTGTCTGCATTTATTGAACAGTAATTGAATCCTGTCACGGCTCCTCCTAATTCATTTTCAATTGTGCAGTTATAACTTTTTGAGATTTTTGGGTCAAAGAGCATCATCTTGATTGGGCTTGGTGTTTCTCCTACAAGAGTAAGATAGGCTCCGATATCGACCTTGCCTGTCTTTCCTATAAAAATTTTCTCACATTTGGGGTTCGAGTCAAGGTCGAAATCGACTGTATTTGTGAGAGAGAAACACGAATTAGAGAAATCAGTGCAATTATTCCCTTCATTTGAGCTTATATATTCATAGTCTGTTGAAGCATCATCAAGAATGTCTAGTTTCACGAAACTATCTGAACATGTGAATTCTTGAGTGCTTGAACCTCTTATGATGAAACTGATATTCTTTATCTCCACATTATTCAGGCCTTGAATCTTTATTCCAAGAAGCT
The DNA here is from genome assembly GCA_964552095.1 of Candidatus Woesearchaeota archaeon. GTDB lineage: Archaea > Nanobdellota > Nanobdellia > Pacearchaeales > UBA284 > JAPLYB01. The sequence goes on from CAZKFK010000088.1 coordinate 2,221, forward strand.
TATCAGAGCT
>CAZKFK010000089.1:0-2190 GCA_964552095.1 Candidatus Woesearchaeota archaeon
CTATGTGCCTTCTAATTACAACAATCTTTATAATGCTCTAAAATTTCTAAAAGATTTGAAAAAAGAAAATGATACTAGACGGTTCAGTATATCAAGGGAAGAAAAATTATCTTGCAATTTATTCTACAAATTATCCAGATAGATACTTCAGAGAACCCCCTCTCTAAGAGGCAAGGCAAGACATGTTGCGCACCTATCTTTTGAGATAAACACAAAGAGTTATGGTATAGATATTTACGAAACAGCATTCCCTCTAGGAAAAGAGCGATTGCCTGATGTTAGATTAGAAAGAACACTCACAACATCAGATCAACACGAACTTTCTGGCGTAGATAGGATAGATAGGGCGCATAATATCCGCGGGCAGATTGTTGCTGATGCAGACATATCTGAAGTCCTTTCTTTAGCAAGAAGAGATATTCGCGATTTCTCAGCGAGACATGGCAATCGTGATGCAAAGAAATCAATTGATTCAAGAATAGAAACTGTTGATCTTGTAATTCCTGTGACTATGTTGCAAAGGAGGTTCTGTGAGAATCCTCTTTCAACAGGAAAAGAGAAATATGTCAAGCCATGCAAGTATCAAGCAAGTATAGATGTAGCAGGAGGTTGTGTAAGTGATTTTATCCCCTATCCTGCAATGAACCCCTCATTTGATGGCACAAGATTTATAGGATTTTTTTCAGACCCTTTTGCAGAGTGCGGTTATCCCTGCTACGCTACACGAAGTCATGCATTCTTTCCAAAAACACTTCGTACAATAGATACTTCTGCTCTAGAGAATAGCCTAAAAACAGGGGTCTTTATAGATAATAATAGGATAATAACTGTTCCTGGTGGGATAAAAAGATTGAGATTAGCAAAAAATGTTGAAGCCCTATCAAAATACAGTTTAGATGTTGCTGCACAAATTCTAGGCGTTGCTCGTGTTGCAGGAACAAGGGCATATTGCCCAACCAAATTTTTTGAGTTCGATACTTCAAATCCAATTGTAAGAGAAATAGCAGATGACTTTGTGCAAACTCATTCAACTCTTAGTTATAGTACGGGCTGGAACAGAATGGAAGAAGGGCCCTGTGCGCATGGCTGCACAAATGAATGGAGATTAGAACAAGCGAGAGAGACCTCAAGATATGGGATAATAACTACTCTGACTGTTATGATTGATGCCTCGCTTGGCATTGATGAAAGATTGCATAGAATAAAGGATATCGTACGTAGCACAAAAATAGATGCTCTCTTGCTCCCCATAAGGCCCTGGGAAAGAGAGAAGACCGAGAGAAACTTCGGTGTTACCTGGGAAACTCTAACAAGGTCTAAAACAGAAGTGGACTTTGATGGAAACTCGTTAGGCAGAGGCTATAGATTGATAGAGGGTGGCGGAGGAGCTTTGGTGTGTCATGAAATCCATCCAGAGATACTTGAATTAGTTGGAGATAATCAAGGCAGAATACGGCTCTGTCATCACGATACATATAGAACTTTTTGTGCGAGTTGTGCTGACAGGGGTCTTGGAGGAATTGTATGCAAAACAATTCATATTCGCCCTCCAAAAGAAAAACAGCGAAATACACCCTATCGTTACAAGAGAAGAGACAGGGCAAAACAAGACTCTCTAAAATTCCCTCGTGAGAAAAAGAGACAGGGATAAAAAATAATCAACCAATTTTTTAATAATCCTTCAGCACAACAATCTTTATAATCCTCTATTTCTAACTCTTTTTTTAAAAGATGGCGCCAAAAAGAAGGCTAAGTGATAGCCAAGTGGCACAGTTAATTGAGATGCGAAGAGACTATAGAACAATAGCAGAAATCTGTGAAGCAATGGGGGGAATCGACCATCAGACCTATAGGAACTACTGGGATTATGCAATTAGGCTTCATATTGGTGGAATAACTAGGAGAGAATCAAATAGGATAAGCGCTTATATGTTGAAAAAGAGCGGGCAGGAGCATGGTGCGCCCAATTATTCACAATTAGTAGCAGACCCAGAAAAATTGAAAGGCGGAAGCGAGAGATTAATGAGAGTGCATCAGACTGACCCAGAACTTCATGCGAAGATACTAAGGAATCTTAAACCAGAGCCCTTTATGCCAAGGGATTGGCCCTACGCCTTCGGCCTTGATCTTGTTAACTTCCAGTCTAAGCTTGAATTGGCAGTCGCTCTTTTTTTAGTCGAAGCTGGATTT
>CAZKFK010000090.1:0-2179 GCA_964552095.1 Candidatus Woesearchaeota archaeon
ATGGCACGAACAAGAATCAAACTAGCGAGTATAAATATAGACAAGCTGAACAGCATAGTCGGAGCCATCAAAGATATTTCTACTAGAAATGGAGTGATGATAAAAGGGCCTGTCCCATTGCCAACAAAAAAATTGAAAGTAACAACCAGGAAGAGCCCATGCGGGAATGGCAAGGCAACTTTTGACAGATATGAGATGAGGATACACAAGAGAGTCATAGACATGCCTTCTGATGAACGCGTTTTGCATAGTGTCATGAGACTTCCTATACCCAAGGAAGTAAATGTCGAAATAGAGATGATAGAATAGGATTATACTCTTTCTAAATAAACAAGACTGCAGAAGCACAACGTGTCTTGTAAGAATGTGCGCTTCATTATAGAATTAATGCGCTTTTGTTTGAATGCTCAAAAAGAAAAAGAAGAAAAATCACCTCTTTTTCTTGCCAGAACTTCTTGACCTTAAGAAGGCTTTTATCTTCCTTATTTTAGAATCCTTATTGTTCTTGCTTGGCCTTCGACTATGTTTCTTCTTGTGAACTCGCGGCTTTGCGGGCTTCGCTTTCTTTTTTACTTTAACTTTTCTTGCTTTTATCTTTTTATGTTTGATGTGTTTTGCTTTCTTATGTTTGATTTTTTTCTTTGCCATTTTTAATATATAGTTTTAAGCTATTTGGATTTTGCAACGCCGTGTTCTGAGGAACACCAAAATCCTTATTTTACTTTTATCTTTATCACTTACCTCCTTTTTTAATTTTTTTCAGTGAGTAGGAGGCCGACATCTGGGCTCGGTGAAAAAAGTGCCTCAAACAATTACCGGTGTCAAGTTTAACCTTACCGATTTGTTTTAAAGGTTATCTTTCTCGCTCCATTCATAAGCTTAACAGGTGCAGATGTCATATGGTGAGTTATAGCCCAGTCACCATAATATTAGTCGAACACCTGAAAGAGGCTACAATGGTGGCGCTCTTTCCAGAGCAACCGAAAAGCCTTGTCGGCTCATCTTAGTATGAGATAAAGAGTATAAAAAGATGTGTCTTAATTTCTAGGTGGTACTTGAATACAATCTGTATATTGACGTGTCTTAATTTATCGAAGGAATGTGCGCTTCAATTTTCTTTAGTGCGCTCTTTTATTTAGAACAAAGTTAGGATCAGGGAAAAACTAAGGATAGATTATGAGCTGTTTTGAGACACTATTTACATACTTATATGCGAGATTGATTTTTATTACAGTCGGATAGGTCTGCTGTCCGACTATCTTGGTGCATGTGACTTTCCTTCCTACTACTGCAAGGCCTGAGTTCTCTGACTCGCCGCCAGATGGATTCTGCAGTGTGCACTTCAAGTCTTCTTGTCCAGGGTCTACATAGACTTCGATTTGATTCTTCTTTTGTTCTTCTCTTATCCTCTCAGAGGATGCTGTTCCGAAGTATTTATCACAATCGAAGTTAGGATAGTAGACTTGGCCATTGCCTTTGTTCTCTATCAAGAATGAGACATACAGCCTATTCCCTTGTGTCTGCTCTGTTATGCTTGTTATCTGGACTGGAGCATTTGTATTTGAGCCAGTTGTTACCTTCTCTCCTGAGAGTGTGCACATACCGTCTACTTGGCCTATGCAGATAGTTGCCTGTGTTGAAGTCGCATAGGGATAGCAGGCATCTGCTCTTAGAGTGAAGTTGAATGCATTGTTGATTATAAGCGCGGATTCAGCAGCTTCTGCGAACTGGATAGTCTCGAAGCCGCCCTCTTGTTGACTTGTTTTCTCAACTAATTGACCTTGATTCTGCATCACTGTATTGAAGTTCTTTAGATTATTCCCCATCCCGCTTAGGTAGAATTTTGCAGCCCCTATATCTACTGGTTGGGAGCCAGTGTTCTCGGCTTTCACATATATCTGAAACTGACTTCCTGTATTGATCTTGCTCGGAGGAGCATTATCAATAAAGGATAGAGATAGAGCAGAAGTATTGAATCTAGTTGTCGCTGCTTTTTGATTGCATCCTTGTTGTGTAGCTCCTAGAACCAGAAGAGCAATAATAGCTAGTGTCAAAAAAATCAAAGTAGACCTATTTCTCATTTTATTTAAATTTGTTCTTAAATTTAATTAATTGAAAATTTTATTAATTTACAAATTTCCTCGTTTTCTGCTGTATCATAGAATCTCCTGTTTTTAAA
>CAZKFK010000091.1:0-2167 GCA_964552095.1 Candidatus Woesearchaeota archaeon
GTTAACAAGATTCCCAATTGTCGGGATTTTCGCCAAATCTCTTTAAAGCCTTCCATGCATCGACATAGTAATCAAAAAAACCTACTAAAGAATTTTTAGGTATAAATCTTCTTCTTTTTTGTTCATGTCTAAGAATAGCTCTGCATTCAGATGGTCCTGCATAAACTCTATTACCATCCACAAGCTTAAGTTCTAGCATACCACTTATTTCTTCGGGTGCTCTATAAAGACATGGAGAATCGCACTTACCAGGAAATCCTCCAAAAAGAGAGGGTGAATCATAACAAGAAATTATAATTGGTTCATGTAAATGAAGAGTCATGGTTGAAGCTTCATATGTGTAGAGCTCCCCAATTACCCCAATTTCCTCCAATGTTTGTAGTCGGCTACACTTAACATATTTGGACAAATCCTCCTCATCCTTCATCACTAAAACAATGGGGGCCGTACGAGAGGATTTCAATCTTTGAAGTCTTGCTGCTACTCTTTTTATCTCTGCGGATACAGTTAGAACATCTGCCATTTTACTTCTTCCCTTTCTTGTTGCTCTTCAATCTCGCTTCTTTTGGCTCACTCTCTTCTCTGCTTCTTCTTGAGCCTCGTGTGGCAACAAGGATGATCAGAACGATTATGATTATCAATAAGACAACATTCATGATGAAAAGCCATGAGTTGTTCTTGATAGTTGATAAGAATGATTCGTATGCGCTCTCGCTTCCTGATGCTTTATTCTGAAGCTGGACTTGAAGTATCTGTGTCTTTATCAAGCCATCTGCCTTGATAGTCAAAGGAAGGGAATTCATTGGGGCTGCGTTAGAATTTGGATTGAATGTGATGTATATGCTTCCTGACTCTCCTGAGTTAAGTGTTATTGTCGCTGGCTGGATGGATATGATTGAAGCCCATGGGATGCTTGAGGCATTCAATGAATAGGTTGTTGAGACATCGCCTATGTTTGTTAGAGTTATGATTATTGTATTTTCTTGATTGAAATAGTACTGTCCTGGAACTATGGATATTGAGGCATCCTTTGTTATTGCTTTGCATCCTGTCTGCAAGTTTAAAGTATAAAGGTCAGAGGTGTCTGCATCGCCTGAATCTGATGTGACATCAACTCTTAGAGAGTATTTTCCTGGAGCAACTACTGGCATGCTTCCTGCGAAATAATAGGTTGCTGACTCTCCTTTGTCTATATCTTTTGTGAGTTCTTGGTCTATGCCAAGAGAGGAGCTTGAAATAGAGACTGTGACATCTGTCTCGTCCTTCTTTCCTGTGTTCTCTATCTTTACATTTATAGTATAGGGCTGATTACAAGTCAATCCACCAGGATATGTGACTTTGTCTATTGTTAGTTCGTGAGTATTTCTTTTTATATCAATAGAGACGCTTGATTCATCGCACTGAGTGTCCTCTTTATCATCTTCATAAGCCTTGACTCGCACAATATAATCATGTCCTTCATTTATGTCTGAAGGGACTTTTAGATATAGAGTATAGTCTTGCTCCTCATTATCCAAGTTATCATCAAGGCTGTCATCACTGACCGTTTCTTGGTCTGTTAAATCGAAAAGCTCAGCTTCAACTGTGAAGTCTATGTCATCATTGGTTTCAACTGAAAATTCTACTGATATATTATTTGCAGGATAGAAGTCATCTCCGCTGTCTGGATTGTCAAGATTCAAGGTAACATGGCTTCCCTTTATTCCTAGTTTGCAGAATCTCTGCTTTACATTTATATCTAGGGTGAATGAGGTTGAGTATGAACTTGAGACAATGTTCATTGTCGCTGTCTTATCTCCCAAGTCTGCTTCTGAAGTCGCAGTCAAGTTATAGTCTACTCGAGCAGTTGTAGCTGGTGCTAGAGGGCTTATTTTTATTGGAGAGTATGATATGCTGACACCTGAAGGCAAGTTTGATGCACTATATGTTATATCATATACAGTATCATTGCCAGTGTTGTTCAAGACAAAGTATCCTGATGCACTTGAACTCTGATATATGGTCAAAGAAGTCGTATGGTCCAGAACAGCCAAATCTGCAGCTGCTAGATTTATACAATTTAAGAATACTACAAAAGAAAACAGTACTGCGAATGTCGTCAATAAAGTTTTATTCATTACATACATGGCGAGGATACTTCGGCATTTATGCCGAACGAGGAATCGCC
>CAZKFK010000092.1:0-1985 GCA_964552095.1 Candidatus Woesearchaeota archaeon
CATTTATATAGAGTTTAACATGCCCCTTTTGGTTTTTCATTTCTTCAAGAAGCAAAAACTCAAGAAGCTTGACAGATTCATCATCGTTTAGATTTATTCTATAGTATTTCGCATTCCCAAAAATTTTGAAGGTTAATACCCCCCTCTTCTCTAAATCTTTCATGATCTTGAATGCACTTCCCACACTTATTCCAAGTCTTCTTGAGACCTGATTTATATTGGCTGGTTCCAAATTTCTCAATAGGAAAAGCAGTATCTTTTTACTGTTTTGGGGTATCATTTTATTTAAAGTGGATAATTATTCACTATTTATGAATATTTAAACCTTGGTAAGATTGTTCAATTCACCTTTTTTATTTTCAATTATCACCATCTTCTTGTTTTTCTTTTTTTTGTTAACTGCCGACCATGTCCTGGAATCTTATTACCTCCAGATTTTCAGATTTATATGCCTCGCAATCAAGGCAGATTATCATGAAATGCTCATCAAATCCATAATGGTTTATCTCTTTAGCCTTCGCTCTGATTGAACCTTCAATTCTTGAAATATCCTTTTTTGAAAGTTTTGAAAATTTCACCTCTCCGATGATTATCTTCTTGTTTTTTTTATCGATTCCGACTATGTCTGATTCCATACCTCTATCCCACCATCTTCCGAATAAGTAGCTCCGGTATTTTTCGCTTTTAACCATCTCAGAAAGGACAATATCCTCGAAAATTGGGCCGGCAAAAGGATTAAGAGAAGGCAATATCTTTTCTTCTATCAATTTATCCTGCCTTTCTTGCTCTATATACTCCTGATTCTCGAAAACGAATTTGAACCATGACTTGAAAAAATTATCTTTTATAAAATAAAGCCCTTTTCTGGATTTCATGGAATTTTTTTCAGTTATCGGGACTCTTTTCTCGACAATTTGCAGGCTCATCAAGACACTCAGGTATTTATTGACAAAAGATTTTTCAAGCCCTGTATCATTTGATATTAATCCTATCTTTGTGTTGCCTTTAGCCAGAGATTTAAGTATCGCGAAATAATTTCTCGGTTCTTTCAGCTCCTCCTGCAAAACGAACATGGCATCTTGATAGAGGAATTTGTTTTTTCTTAAAAGATTTTCCTTTAGATTTTCTTTTAGGCTTTTCTTGAAATCAAATTCCAGCAGATATGCTGGAATCCCTCCTAATAGCGAATAATAGATTATCTTCTCTTTCAAGGGCATCTGATTTGGGAAAAAAAGGCAGGCTTCCCTGAATCCCAACGGCTCTAAAAGAATTTGCTCTGTCCGCCTGCCATACAAAGGGCTTTTATGGCCAAGCAAAGCTTCCATCATATTTATTGAGCTGCCGCATAACACAATAAAATGATTGCTCCTCGAAAATCTATTGTCCCAATAATCCTGTATAATTGAAGGCAGCTGTTTTGACGACTGCACTGCAAAGGGAAATTCATCAAAGATGAGGGGGACTTTTGGCTTCCCCAGCAGATACACAAACAAGGCATCCCAACTTCTGAAAGGATTGGCTTTCAATGCATCATCATTAAAAAATTCTGCTATCTGGATGCTAAATTTCTCAAGTTGATCTTTTTCAGGTTCCTGCCTCGCGAGAAGATATATCCCCCCATGTTTTTTCAGAAATTGTTTGAGCAATTCTGTCTTTCCGATTCTTCTGCGCCCATAGAGGATTATCAATTTCGGCTTTTCACTCTCGTAAAGCTCTTCAAAAAGACTTATTTCCTTCCCCCTATCTAAAAATTTATATTCCATCTATATACCTTGCAGTAGTATACTCGAAAGTATACTATTTAAACATTTCGGATATGCCTCGTTTTATGTTTTTTTATCTCTTCTTACATCATAACTTGGGTTGAATGGTGCTGAATCTATGCCTCTTCAAAGCTCTCTGCGCTTCAATCAAAGCCAATCTCTCTTCAACATCAGATAATCTTGCTGCATAACTCTTGAGCTTATTCTCATATATCCTTGTCT
>CAZKFK010000093.1:0-1934 GCA_964552095.1 Candidatus Woesearchaeota archaeon
GTCATAGAGACAGCAGAGAAGATGAAAGAACAAGAAGCCAAAGAAGATAAAGCCTGAGGCTTTATCTTCTTTGGCTTCTTGTTCTTTCATCTTCTCTGCTGTCTCTATGACATCGACAAAATCAGCCTCTTTAGATTCTTTTTCGTGCTCTTTCTTGACTTGTTTTATCAACTCGCCATCAGGAATCGGGACATTCTCGGGCTCTATTTTGTGCTTGCTCAGCATGAATGTCGAGGCAAGATCAATGATATACTTGCCATCCTCCAGCTTATAGATGACCGGCTCTCCTTTGAATAGATTCACAAGGTCTATCTCGAACTTTCCTGGCTTCTTGACCCTTATAGATTCCAGATTCAGGATGACTGGCTTGTCGGGTTCTTCTCCAACTATTCCTTTAACATCCTCAAGAATCTCATCACGCTCTTGATTTGTGAGGGATTCTGTCTGTTCTAAGAGTTTTGCATCATCCTCTTTGAAAAAGAAGAAGTAGTGAGAGCCGCAGCTACATCCGCTCAGTATTTCAGGAGCCGCATTTGGATATATCTTTCCGCATCTTACACATCTATTTGGCATATTCTAAAAATGTTGAAAAGATATATAAATGTTTTTAAGTATTTTCGGCATTTTTAACCAACAATCAGTAGCAAAATCTTTATTTTTCATGATTTTTTAGTCCCATTTTTCTATTTTTTACCTACGCAAGATTTAAATATTACCCCTTTTTTAGTGTTCATAAAACATATTAAAAGAGAGATAAAAAGGGACAAAATGGCAGAGGAAGACAAGAAAAAAAAGACATCTTTGGCGGGATTTTTTAGGAAAATATTCTCAGGGATATTCAAGACGAAGAAGAATGTCAAGATAGGATTCTATGGGCCGCCAAATGCAGGGAAAACTACGCTTGCAAATAAGATATGCGTAGATTTTTTAGGAGAAGAACTTGGGACTGTATCAAAAGTTCCGCACGAGACAAGGAATGTCCAATTCAAAGAGAAAGTCAATATCCAACATAAAGGAAAAGAGGCTATATTAAAGATAATAGATACGCCCGGGATAGCCACAAAGATAGATTATGAAGACTTCATACATTATGGATTGAACATGAAAGAGGCTAAAAGCAGAGCAAAGGAAGCTACTAAAGGAGTCATAGAGGCTATAAAATGGCTCGATGACGTCGATGCTGTCGTCGTTGTCCTTGACTCGACAAAGAACCCTTACAGCCAGGTCAATGTCACGATAATCGGAAATTTAGTGGCTAGAAAAATCCCTGTCCTGATAGCGGCAAATAAAATCGATTTAAGAGGAGCTGACACAAAGAAGATAGAGGCTGCTTTCCCTGAATATGGGGTGGTGGGGATTTCAGCAAAACAAGGAAAGAATATAGATGAGTTTTATGATTCGCTTTTTTCATTAATCAAAAAAACCTAAATCAAAAAGAGGAAAACTGACTTAAAACAATAACATGAAAGATATAACTATTCAATTTGTTCCATTTGCAGAGGTCGCTTATCTAACCAGTTACAAGAGAGTAAAAAAACTTCTAGAGATAGTATCAGAGGACAAGATAATCCTTATTCAAGGAAAACTTGAGCCAGAGGAAGAGGCTGACCTTATTGAGGAGACCATGAAAAAAATCGGCAAGTCTTCGAGGTTTAAAGGAATTGAACTTGTGAGCTTCATCCCTGAAGCCAAAGGATTATCGGTTATTCAATCGATGAGAGAGAGATTCGCATCAGCTTTGACTGGAAAAAGAGATGCTATCACAGTTGTCGGACCTGCAACGATTGTCAGAGATATCAAAAAAGACCCGACAAAGATACAGCTCCTTTTAAGAAAATAATTTTAGGATTACATATTGAATGAGCTGAATTCTCCCATAGAATCTGAGCCCATGTTCTTATAGGCATATTCAATCTGCGCTTTTGACCAGCCTG
>CAZKFK010000094.1:0-1852 GCA_964552095.1 Candidatus Woesearchaeota archaeon
ATTAGAATACCTTGGAGTAGATTAATTTTACTCCAAGGACTTTTTCAACAGAGCCTCTTTATCATAAAACTTTATAAATTAACATATTGTCTTTAATTTGTGGGCTCGTAGCTCAGTCTGGTTAGAGCACCTGACTCTTAATCAGGGTGTCGCAGGTTCAAATCCTGTCGAGCCCGCTCTAATTTTATCTTTTTTTCTTAGAAATCTTCTTGCCTTTCTTATTTCTCTTTGACCTAATCTCTTCTTTCTCTTTTTTCTTCAAGAAATCGAATATCTTATGCGCAATCTTGTGCTGCTCTTTCTCTTCAATTTCCTCTCGCTTGCCGTTTTTTATATTATTCTTGCAGAGCGCACAGACATATCTATCATTGAATTGATACAGCAAATCCTGAGCTCCGCACTCTTGGCACTCTCCCTCCTTGACCCAGTGATCCTTACCACTTTCAGATTGGGCAATCCTCTTGATTTTCTCTTGCTCCTCTGCAATCCTTATCTTTTGTGTCAAGATATCAAAAAGGCCTGGCCTTATCTTCAAGATGTCTTTCTTTGTTATGAACCCAACAACGCTGCTTTTCACAACAACAGGCAGTTTCCTTACATTTTTCTTCTCCATGAGCTCTACAGCTTCAGATATGTCCTTGCTTGGTGAGATAGTGATTAGATTTTTCTTCATAATATGCTTTACTTCTTTCTGCAGAATCCTTATATTCTTTGCAAGATATGTGATTATATCTCTACTAGTGGTTATACCCCTTAACTTTTTATCCTCAACAATAAGAAGCGAGCCAATGTCTTTTTTGCTCATTATCTTTAGACAATCAATGACCTTGGTCTTTGGACTTACAAAAACAAATTTCCTTGTCATGACATCCCCAACTTTTAGCCCTGATTTCATATGAAATCAGGGATGTTTAAATTTAAAAGGTTTATGCAACTGAAATATAATGAATAAAATGAGACTTTGTAGTGCTTGTTTACTAGGGGTTAGATGCAGATGGAATGGACAAAGTAAGCTATCTGAAAAAATTATTGCTCTTTCTAAAAAGGAAGTCTTAATCCCCGTTTGCCCAGAACAGCTTGGAGGATTGCCTACTCCAAGAGCTCCATCTGAGCAAAGAGGAGATAGAATATTTACAAGTGACAGAAGAGATGTGACAGAACAATTTCGAAAAGGAGCTGAAGAGGTCTTGCATATAGCCAAAACACTTGAAATCAAAGAAGCTATTATGAAACAAAAAAGCCCCTCCTGTGGGTGTGGCAAGATTCCAGATGGGAATTTCTCTGATAAACTTATAGCTGGAGATGGAATAACGACTGCTTTATTGAAAAAAAATGGAATAAAAGTTATATCTGAGGGGGATTTATGATAAAATCCAAGATGAAGACAGCAGTCCTTTTTTCAGGAGGTAAAGACTCATGCCTGGCTCTTAAATATGCTCTTAAATCAAGCGATGTTGTCTGCCTTATCACGATTATTTCTGAAAATCCAGCAAGTTATATGTTCCATACTCCCAACATAGACCTTGCAGAGAAGCAGGCAGAGACAATCGGCTTGCCGATCATTGCCCAAAAAACCAAGGGGATAAAAGAAGATGAACTAAAAGACCTTGAAAAAGCCATTAAAGAGGCAAAGAAAAAATATGATATTGAAGCACTATTTACGGGGGCAGTAGCCTCTAATTATCAGGCTTCAAGGATACAGAAAATCTGCTCTAATCTTAATATAAAATGCATAAATCCCTTATGGGGCAAGGACCAGATAGAGATTCTTGAAGATGTTATAAAAAATAAATTTGAGGTTATGGTCATCGGAGTGTTCGCTCTTGGCATGGCTAGGTTCTTGGGAAGGAAG
>CAZKFK010000095.1:0-1792 GCA_964552095.1 Candidatus Woesearchaeota archaeon
GAGTACAGATGCCCTCTGGAATGGGCGGCTTAGTAAGATATTTTGACGAATACAGGTCAAAGATAGAGTTTAAGCCAGGCCATATAGTTATAATCTGTATAGCGATTATCCTGATAATGCTTTTATTGCACGCTTTTGGCGGAAAATTAGTAGGGCTCTAGATCTTTATACTTACAACCTTGCTCACATTATGCTCGTCCATGCTTACGCCATAAAGCATAGATGCCCTTGATATCATAGAATCATTGTGGCTTATTACAACATACTGCGCTTTTTTAGAATAAGAACCAATAAGTTCAGCAAGATGTTCAGAATTATGCTTGTCAAGAGCAGCATCAACCTCATCTAAGATATAGAATGAAGCAGGCTCATGCTCCTGTATAGCAAAAATAAACGATAAGGCTACCATTGTCTTTTCTCCCCCGGATAACCCCCTTAAGTCAAGGAACTTATTTCCGGTTATTCTAACCTTAATGTCAATCCCGCCATCAAATATGTTTTCTTCATTCTCAATCTCAAGGTCAGCCTCGCCTTTTTTCATTAGGGAGGAAAAATTATGCTTAAACTTCTCCCTTATAACCTCAAAAGTCTTCATAAAGAGATCTTTTTTCTTGGTTTCAATCTCGTTCATCATGCCAACAACATCATTTTTTTCGCTTTCAAGGGTCTTTTTCTTCTCAAGCAAAATATTATATTCTTTTTCTACGTCAGCGTATACCTCTAAAGCGCGCCAGTTTACGCTGCCCATATTTTCTTTCATCTTCTCGAACTTGGCAATCTCTTTTTTCAGCTCTTCTTCAGATACATCTGTGAGTATCTCTACACCATGGTATTCCTCAAATTCCTGGTTAAGGCCAGCCAATTTGCTGTTCACCTCGCTGAGTTTTATGCTGTACCCGTTAATCTCAATCTCGATCTGGTTCCTGTCGTCTTTTTTAGAATCCATAGTTGTCTCGTTTTTCCTGATATCATCATCTATCTTCTTCTGCTGAACGAACAGGTTCTTGAATTTAGAATAAAACTGCTCAGCAACTTTTTGCTTCTCTTCCAATACTTTCTCTTTTTTTGAGCTATCTTCCTGTAAATTTTTTATCTTAGTCTCAAAGTCAGCAGACTCTTTCTCTATCTGCTTTATTGTACTGGTTGTTTTCTCTTTTTCAGGATTATGTATGCTTGATATCTGCTCTTCAATTCCTTTAAGTTCAGCATCCAGCCTTATTATCTCCTCGTTTAATTTGTTCTTCATGCTTTCAAACGTGTTTAGTTCGGCAAGCAAAGACGGATTATTAAGCAACTTTATCGTTTCCCTTAGTTCCTGTTTTTTTATCTTATAGGATGCAACATCCTTGTTTATAGAGCTTATTTTTGCAATTATCTCTTCAAGATCTTTGTCAGCTTTTGCTCCCATCTTGTTGAGCTCTTCAATCTGTTTTTTGCTTATGCCTATATCAGAATCCTCAAGATGAAGGCTTTTTTCCTTTACGATTATGTCGCCTTCAAGATTAGCTTTCAACTGCCTGAGCTCAGTTATCTTTTCTTCATTATCTTTTCTTTTTTTGTCAAGTGAGCTTGTCTTGCCTTGGATCTTGGATATCTCTTCTTCTAAAGTTTCTATCTTCCTTACAATATCCTCTTCCATAAACCCTATATTGCTTTTTTTATCCCTAAATCCTCCGCGCATAACTCCGCTCTTTTCAGCAGAATCGCCGTCTAAAGTTACCATCTTTACAGTTCCGATTCCTATCTTTCTTGATGTCTCTATATCATCAACTATGAATGTATCCTGTCTCTT
>CAZKFK010000096.1:0-1790 GCA_964552095.1 Candidatus Woesearchaeota archaeon
AAGAGACAGGTATATACTTTCCATGGGGGAAGAGAGTGAAGAGGTGATTGGAGCAATTCATGCAAACCAATCAAAACAAGAGCAACAATCAAAATCAAAAGAAGTTCATCATAACAAAGAAGATAGCGAAACATGGTTCTCAATCTATAATTGTAATCCCGCGGATTCTCCAATCTCATTTAAAACCAGGCACAATCGCCGAAGTCACGATAAACATCCTAGATGTTAATGTCAACGAATTAAATGTTCTTGAGGAAAAAAATGAAAACTAATACTAAACCCAAGAGGGGATTAGAGAGTGCTGTTGATACAGGTGGGAATATAGTCTTCTCATTGACTGTTGGAAGCACAATAGATGCTTTTGGTGGTATGCCTATTTTAGGTATAGTCGCAGATAGAGCGACTGCAACAGGAATAAATCTGACAACCGCCGCATTATATGGAAAATGGAGAAACTTCCTTTTCAGAAAGACTCTGAAAATACATGATAACAGATATTTTAAAGAAGCATTGAGGAAGGGAATGTTTTATGGAGCATCAGCATTGGCTGGCCTCACTGCAACTCCGAGTTATGGATATTCTGGGATAGCAGATTATCTAGTAGATACTGGAAAAGCCCAAAATTATCTTGTCGATCTTTTGGCTTTCAACACATTCCAAGTCCCAGTTTATGTTGCATCACTATCTGTTGGAAGCCTAGTTTCGCAACATAGACTAAACACCGATCAAGTTGCGTATGGTGCAAAAACACTTATGAAAATATCGCCTTTGATTGGCCCCTCACTTGGGGCATTCTTAGATTTTTCAAGAAAATTGTTCCAATTAAAATCAGCTCCAGACAAAGCAAGAGCATCACAAGGAGGTCAAGATGGCAGTCACAACTAAGACTTTGGAAAGAAATGGTCTGAGCGAAACAGATATAGAAGATTTGATGGGTAATGGCCCAAGAAAACCAGGAATAAAGGACTTCTTCACTCAAGAGGAGCTTGATTCACTGAAAGCCCAGGGTTATGAGCCTGTCCGTTATATTGGTTCAGGATATACAAGAGATGTTTTTGAGACAATCTTTAGGAGAGGCGCTCTAGTTGAAACTAGAGCCTTGAAAGTCTTGAAAAGAGACCTTGAAGAGAGGGCAAATCTGCTCTTGAAATCAAACCTAGCTAGGTTTCCGAATAGAGATGTGAATGCTGGTGAACTCGCATGCGTAAGCAATCTAGGCTATCATCCAAACATAGTCAGGATAATCGATGTTCTTGATATTGGAAGAGCAGTAACAGTCGAAGAGTTTGTTGATGGCCAGAATTTAGAAGAGCTTGTTAATACTTCGGGAAAACTAGGAAAAGACCAATTCAAAAAAACCTTTACCCAAGTGCTTGATGGAATCGGCCACATGCATAATAGGTATGGAGCGAGTGGACCCTGGATATGGAGAGATGGAAAAGCATCAAATATACTTATTGATAGAAGAGGAAATGCCAAGATAGATGATCTTCAGACAGCCAAGCCCAAAAGTCAGATTCAAGACAAGGTCATGCCGACAATGGGGGGCGGAGGCTACCCCTCTCCACTTGTCATAAATGCTCTTTTGCCAGGAAAAGAAAACCGTTGCAGTGAGAGGACAGACCTCCATTCAGTCGGAGTATGTATGTATCTTGCTAGTGTCGGAAGAAAGCCATTTGAATTTAAAATCAAGGAAGATCCAAATGGAACTCCTTATGAAATTGATGGCCAGATGACAAGGATATCCATTTATGATGGAAATAAAAGACTTCCAGAGGGTATAACACCTG
>CAZKFK010000097.1:0-1660 GCA_964552095.1 Candidatus Woesearchaeota archaeon
GTATTAAACTATTTGCGCAGCACAACATTGTCTGCTTCAGCAGAGTGCTGCAAGATATAAACGAATAAAGAATACATACAGAGAGAGCGGATAATAAGAACATAAAAATGACAAAATTCAAAGAATTAGGAATATCAGACGAAGTATGGAAAGTCATACAAGAGGATAAGTTCGAGGAGCCGAGCGAGATACAGAGCAAGACCATCCCTCTAGTCATACAAGGAAAAGATGTTATTGGGGGCTCGGCGACTGGCTCGGGAAAGACACTTGCTTTTGCAGCAGGCATAATCATGAGAACTGAGAAAGGCAAAGGAATTCAGGCCTTGATATTGACACCGACAAGAGAATTGGCTGAACAAGTCAGTGAGTCTATAAAGCATTTCTCAAAATATAAGCCTTTAAAGATTATTGCAATTTATGGGGGGATTTCGATAAATCCGCAGATTGAGGCCTTAAAACATGCGGATATTGTTGTCGGGACTCCTGGAAGAATCCTAGATCATATGCAGAGAGATACTATTATTCTTGATTCACTGAAAACACTTGTTCTGGATGAAGCAGACAGGATGCTGGACATGGGTTTCATAGATGATGTGGTCAAGATAATAAAAGCCTGCCCTAAAGAGAGGCAGACCTTGCTATTTTCGGCGACAATCTATGATGAAGTTGTTATGATAGCCTCAGACTATATGCACAGTCCTGTTGAAGTCTCTGCTGAATCGCATGTTGACCCCAAGAAACTTCATCAAGTCTACTATGATGTCCCTGATAATATGAAATTTTCATTGCTTGTTCATCTGCTTAAGAAAGAGAAATCTGACCTTGTGATGGTTTTCTGCAATACAAGAAAAAACACAGGTTTTGTTGTCAAGTATCTTGGTATGAACGGAATTCCAGCTATTGCAGTACATGGCGGATTTTCCCAGGATAAAAGAGACAAGACCATGGAGACTTTTCATCAGAAAAAAGTCAAAGTCCTTGTGTGCACTGATGTGGCTGCAAGAGGCCTTGATATTGAAGGGATTTCACATGTCTATAACTATGATATCCCTAAGAACAGCAAAGATTATGTGCATAGAATAGGAAGAACAGCAAGAGCTGGCAAGGAAGGCAGAGCCATAAATATCCTTGCTAGCAGAGATTATGAGAATTTCATGAAAGTCGAAGAAGACGAATCTTTAAAAATAGTTAAAGAAGAGCTGCCAAAAATTGAAAGGATATATATCAAACCTGTAACTTCAAGTTATGGAAGAAGATTCAGCCATGGCCAGAGATTCCATAGAGAAGCATCGAATAGACCAAGGGAACATGGACACGATAGATATGAAAGACACGATAGGCGAGAATCTAAGGGAAGGTGGACTTTTGAGAGACCCCATTCAAGGCAGGGGGATGGAAGACGCGAGGGAGATAATAGGTATCATAGAAGACACGAGAGAAGGTAATTAGAGATAAGATTTCTATAAGATTAATTTAGTTTTGATACGTTGTGTTCTGATAAACAATCAAAAGATTATACATAATTTTATAAATTAACCAGTTCTAACAAAATCATGCACGGGTGCCACAGCAGCTACTGGGGCCGATTTTTAGTGCCAAAATACTAAAAAGCCCAACCTGCAGAGCGGCTTTTCGGGGGTGCAAGTCCCTCCCCGTGCTT
>CAZKFK010000098.1:0-1623 GCA_964552095.1 Candidatus Woesearchaeota archaeon
ATCAGAATCTCTCCTTTTGAATTTTTTATCCATAAAGCTGAAACTCTATAGATATCTTCTTTCTTTATGTCTTTTCTATCTTTCAGGCCAATGGGTTCATCTTTTTCATTAACTATAATGACCTTTTTCTTTTCCATATAATTTAGGATATATCTGGGATTTAAACTTTTCCTTAAAAAAGGTTTTTAAATTCTTGAATACTGATATTATGGAGCTTGTCATCCTTGATGACATCTATAAGTTAAAATGAAGAAAGATAAGAATAAATTAATAGGTGCTAGTAAATCAAAAGAAAATAAAGATGTCCCTAAAGAGCATCTCAAGATACTTGCAATAGGAGACTTGCATGGAGATACAAGGCAAGTCGAAAGACTTGCTGAGAAGGCTGTAAAGGAAAAAGTTGACTTCGTTGTCATATCTGGAGATTTGACAACTCCAGACCAAGCTACTGATTATCTTGTCGGACCTTTCGCGAAAAGGCATGTAAAAGTTCTTATTATTCCTGGAAATCATGACTTGCTTGCAACAACAAACTTTTTGGAATCTGCATATAGGCCAGATGTAAGGAATATCCATGGCAAGGGAATCCAGAGCCACCATGTCGGCATCTTCGGAGCAGGTGGAGCAAATATCGGCCTTTTTCAGATTTCTGACAGGGAGATGTATGATACTCTGAAAAAAGGTTTTGACCAAGTCCACAGCGCTTATAAGAAAATAATGGTAACGCATGTTCATCCTTCTGAAACTTTGATGGAGAAACTGACAACAATCTTTCCTGGCTCTGATGCTATAAGGAAAGCTATCGAGAAGTTCCAGCCAGATATTGCAATCTGTAGTCATGTGCATGAAGCAGAGGGTATTGAAGAGAAAATAGGCAAGACTCGTGTGATAAATGTCGGCAAGAAAGGCAAGATAATCGAGATATGAATCCTTAGTTCATCGCATTTTTATTGATTCTTTTTCTAGCTACTTGAAGTCTTGCAAAAAGCTGTTGATACTCCATGTCTTTATTAGGTTCTGGTGGTCTTCCCAGAAACTTGCATTTGTATGTGTCTGTGCCATTACATGTCGTAGCATATGTCCGATTGCCGTATCTGTATTTGGCCCAATTCTTTTCTGGGTCTGTCTTAGAACCTGAAAGGAAGTATTCTGCAAGATTTCTCCAAGCTGGAACAAAAAAATGGCAGAATCCAAATTCAAGACCATAATTTCCTGTCTGAAGCTTGTAAAAAACACTCTCTCTCATCCTATAAGTCCCATTTTCCCATACTGCTAAGTCAAATCCCTCAATTGGAATCTTTTTGTCAGCTATGCTTTCAAAAATCTTCAATTCAAGAGTCATCCACCGAGTAGCATGGTCTCTGCATGCTCTTAATCTATCCATCAACGTTGAATCAGATACAATCCAAGATGAGAGCGCATCTACTACTCTATCCACATCTTCGATGGTTTTGATATCCATTTTTAATAATTGATAGCTAGATATGAGAAAATTTAACATTTATATACTTTTATCACCTATCTTTAAGGTAAAATGACTGATAAATTGAAACAGACAGACAAGATATTGAGTATTGTGGCCTCGGGGCCAGCAATAATCAAAGATAAAACTCTCCTAGTTGT
>CAZKFK010000099.1:0-1614 GCA_964552095.1 Candidatus Woesearchaeota archaeon
TTAGGAAATTGTTATTCTGAGCTCAATGATCCTATACTTCAAAGAACACTGTTAGAAGGGCAAGTGAAAGACAGGGTGAATGAAGCAGAGCCATGGACATCTGAGCTTGACACAGACTTCATAGAAGCGATGGAGCATGGGATGCCGCCCACTGGTGGAATAGGCATAGGGGTTGACAGGATTGTAATGTTGCTGACGAACTCTCCTTCAATCAGAGATGTAATCTTATTTCCGTTCATGAAATCTGAAAAATCTCCTGATGAAAACAAGAAAGTAGCCGGCTATTACTCAAAGATGTTGATAGATGATGCTAAGAAAACCTTAGATTTAAAAAAAAACTTAAAAACGAAGAAATAGTCGGTGATAGGGTCTTGATTTCGGAGGAGGCAAGAAAATTAGGACTGAAAACAAATTATGCTCTTATTTCTGGTGTCTCAATTAAGAAATCCAATCTTGAACTAGAAAAGTTGAAAAAAGATGCGAAAATCAAAAGAGATAATAGGCTTGAAGCGATGAGAAAAGCATACAAATCTTTTGGTGTTGATCCTTCAAGACGAACACCCAGCGCAGAGGCACTTATAGAAAGAATTGAAGAAGGAAAATCTATTTATTCTATAAATACACTGGTTGATGCATATAATATTTCTTCTGTAAAAGAAAATCTGCCAATGGCTGCCTATGACCTAAATAAGATTTCTTGGCCAATTGTTTTAAGAGAAGCCGAAGAAGGAGAAACAATAACGTTTATTGGTGGGGAAGTCAAAAAAATAAAGAAAGGCGAGATGGTCTATGCAGATAAGGATAAAGTCGTCTGCCTCGACTTTAATTATAGGGATTGTGATGAAACAAAGATAACTGATAAGACAAAAGAAGCGATTATATTTGTGGATGGTTGTGAAGGGGTTTCTGATAAAGAACTTTTAGATGCTTTGGATAGGACCTGTGACTTAATCATCAAGTTCAATGGGGGTAAAGTCATTGAAAAAAATCTTATTCGATAAAGATAAGGTTTATAAATCTAGATTATTTTTAAGATAAATCATCATCGAGGATGATAAACACTAAACACCAAAGGAGGTAAAAAAATGACAGAATTCGAAGGAAGATGCATGAAGTGCAAGGACAAGAGAAAGATGAAAGATCCTGCAGCAGTGGAAATCAAGAAAGGAACATGGGCTGTTAAAGGCAAATGCGTCCATTGTGGGACAAACATGTTCAAGATTATCGGCAAAGAGAAGCCAAAAATCTAAAATTGATTTATTTATTTCCTAAAAAAGTGAAAGCTTTTTGGGACGCCGAAAATCCTTGATTTTCCAGCGTTTTAATTTATTTTTTTAAGGGAACGTTTTGAAAAGTAGAATCGAGAGATATGGTTAAATAATTGCAAGATACGTTGTGCCAATCAAAAAAGAGATTGGCAATCTTGTTGATATAAACATGGTAGAACTTGTTGTGAAATCAAAGATAAGGGAAGTTTTGCCTAAAGATAGTGACCTTAGATTATCTGCTGATTTGCCTGAAGCTTTGAACAAGAAGATAGAGGACATGATCAAGAAAGCTGCTGAGAGAGCTAAAGCGAATCATAGAACCACTATACTTCCACAAGACGTTTAA
>CAZKFK010000100.1:0-1609 GCA_964552095.1 Candidatus Woesearchaeota archaeon
TTAGTGAGTTTAGCTTTTTATACTTTACTTAACATCCTATGAACTTTGCCTTCTGTGTACAGACATACTCTTTCTCTGTGCCTGTTTTCTTTGAAATTCCAAGTAGGACAGGAACAGCTTTGATCTGCTCACAACTGCCAGTATAGTCCATTTCCGCACTCTCTCCCTGCCCTATCACACTTGAGCTCGACTCAGGAGGTATAGTCCCAAGAGAATCAAGAGAGCCGGATTCTTTCACAAATAGTTGGACTCTATATAGAGGGACTTCTCCCCTATTTTGAATTTGTATCTTGCCATCTTGTTTTATGACATTGAAATTGACATCCAAGCATGCTTGCTCTATTCCTGTATCAAACTTCAGGATAGCGTCTTTCTGCATGCTGGTTATCCAAGCATATACTGCTCCGAATAGCGCGATAGCGATGACAACAAGAAGTATAGTCGCGATTACAGGAGATATTCCTCTTTTCTGATTTATTATCATTAGATTCAAGTGTTTCTGAATTTAAAAATCTTATTAAGATTGCGCTGATTGTTGGCCCGGGCTTTTACAGCTATCAATTATGAAATTGATTGGCTTGCAGTAGGCAAGCTTCTTATCAACTTCTTTTATGGGCATTATCTGCACAAGCTTGACTCCTTGAGTTGGGAATGTTCCAAAAACACTTGTGCTATTAGAAACATTTATCTCGCAGCCATAGGCTCCGAGAACATAGCTCTTGAAACAATCATTATACACGCTTATATTAGAATAGATTCCATCAGGGTCATTCTCCTTCACCATCATCTTGAATCCAGTTATATCAAATTTTCCAGTGTTCTTCAGCAATAAAGTGATATTTCCGGGATTTTCATTGTATGGCTTGAAGCACTCATAGCTCTCTAATCTTATATTCACATCAGGACACTCGACTTGTTGAGAAGGCTTCGCTATGCTTGTCAGCCAGACATAGACTCCGCCAGCGATTGCTATGGCAAGGACAATCAATAGCACATATGACACAAGCTCTGAAATCCCTCGTTTATTCTTGATGATGTTCCTCATTTTTAATTTAAGTTATATTTGCGGTTTATTTAATATCTTGCAGCAATCGGGGTGACTTGTCAGGGGCAGAGCCCATACGACCTTATTCACAAACATAGACCTCTCCTCCCTTTTTCGCTTTCATATAGACATAGAATGAATAATCACTATTAAAACTGTATGTTTTCTGGACTCCATTGATATCTATTATCCCCTCATAATACAACTCTTGATTCCCTTCAATCCCTCCAATGTCTTTGATAATCTTGGCTTCACTAGAGTTCCCATATAAGAATACCATATCAAAAGAATCATAGCTCCTGTTCATATATTCATAAAATGATTGTGAAAACTGCGTCATCAGATTAAATTCCTGCTCTTTTTTAATATTTTCAATAGCATACTGGCTTATCTTGAATATCTCGTTCTTGTAGTTCTGGCATCTTAAATCGAATAGGCCTTTGTTTGTGTCATCTTTTGAAGTCAGATTGAATTGAGTTGCAGCTACAAGTATGGCAATTCCGATTATCACAGCGAATATCAAA
Organism: Candidatus Woesearchaeota archaeon; assembly: GCA_964552095.1. Classification (GTDB taxonomy): domain Archaea; phylum Nanobdellota; class Nanobdellia; order Pacearchaeales; family UBA284; genus JAPLYB01. Next base: position 1,570 of record CAZKFK010000100.1, read on the forward strand.
AAGAACTGTCCTTTTTGATTCATCATTTTTATTATTTTTT
>CAZKFK010000101.1:0-1588 GCA_964552095.1 Candidatus Woesearchaeota archaeon
TATGGGAAAACCTCGCTATTTGAGGAAAAAGGGATTCCATTTGATGAAGGATTCTCTATCAAAGTCTCTGAATTGAATATAGATGACTGGGTGATAACTTTTGGATTGAGCTTTACTGACCCTGTGGCTATCGTCATTGAAAGAGCAGTCACTATACTCCAGGAGGAGCTTGTTGCTGGCAGGATAAAGACCTATGACCTTGATGATATAATGAATTATATAAGAAAGGATAAAGAATTGAATAAGGATGCCAAAGATGCTGCAATCAATTTCTTTGAGGGAGCAAAGACTTGGGGACTTTTCGCTTCAAAAAGAGAGCAAGGTACAAAGATAAGAGATTTGATAGAGGCTGGCAAGACGACTATCTTGGATTTAAGCTGTTATAGTTCAATCGGCGCATTCAATGTCCGGGCATTAGTGATTGGACTGATCAGCAAAAAACTTTTTGATGAGAGGATGGAAGCCAGGAAGAAAGAGGAAGTCGAGGCTGTTCGGCATGGTCTTGATTATCTATACTATAAAGAGAAAAGAGAGATGCCTTTAGTTTGGCTCTGTATTGATGAAGCTCATGAATTTCTTCCATTAAATGGAAAGACTGCTGCTACTGATGCTCTTGTCCAACTTTTAAGAGAGGGAAGACAGCCAGGAATTTCTCTTGCCCTAGCTACTCAACAGCCAGGACAGATACATCATGATGTCTTGACGCAATCTGACATTGTCATTTCTCATAGAGTCACTGCAAGGCCTGATGTAGATGCCTTGAATTATATGATGCAGAGCTATCTGTCTACAGACATCAAAACTTATTTAGATAATCTTCCTAGGCTTAAGGGCTCGGCAATTGTCCTTGATGATAATTCTGAGAGGATCTATCCTATGAGAGTCAGGCCAAGATTTACCTGGCATGGCGGTGAGGCTCCGACTGCGATAAAGATAAAAAAGAGAGTCTGACAAAAAATGAAAAATATTTCAAAAAAAGCTGTTAAAAGAGATAAGAAAAATGTTCTTTTAATTTTAGGAATTATTTTATTGGTTTTGGGATCGGTTGGCTTAATTATCTCTGGACAGATATCAAATTTTAATCTTCTTGTTTTTTCAATTATTCTATCTGTTGCGGGTTTAATCTTGCTTATTGTTTCGTTGTTTAATTCATTTACTTTTGGCTGGAGAATGTTCTATAAACAAAGACCGAAGTATCAGGATCCTTACTAGAAACAATTTAATTAAAGGAGAAAAACTATTTCTTCGTAACATTCTCTTCCTTGAGGACTATCTTCGCAATCAAGAATACGACGAATGCGATGATGATGAAGTTGATTATTGCTCCGACCAGAGCGCCCCAGCCGATGACAATGGGGCCAAGTTTTAAGACTGCAGTCTGCCAAGCTCCCCTCGGGATGAATGGAGTTATCAGTGGCATGATAAGATTATTGACTATTGATTGTATAAGGGCTGTTGCAGCTACACCAATCACGAATGCTATCGCAAGAGGAACAACTTTGTATTCTTTAAGAAATTCTGCAAACTCTTTGAATATGCCGATATGAATCCTGTGTTTTGGCTTTGCGACCTCTTTTTCTGTCATAAA
>CAZKFK010000102.1:0-1563 GCA_964552095.1 Candidatus Woesearchaeota archaeon
TAAATGAGGCAAAAAAAGTTTTCAAGAATTCAGAGCTTGCTCATGATTTGATGAGATTGAGACTATAATCAATCTGGAGGCAATGGAGAAAATCCAGCATATGCTGTATTAAGTTTTAAATTATAAGGCACCCCCCTTTTTTCAGCTTCTCTTCTTAGTGCGGTGATTAGTTCAGGTTCTTTATTTCTATATGAAACCTCTATTCTTGCTGGGCTAGTCGTTATTTCAACAGAACAGTCGCCAATTGAATGCCATTTTATTCTATCAGGTCTTAGCGACCTTCTTTTCGCTATAGGTAAATCCCAAAAACTCTTTCTTTCAGCTGCTTTCATTTGTGATAGTGCATGGGCGTATAGGCTGATAACAGTTCTTGTTGTTGGTAATGTTCGTGAAAACCCCGAAGCAGAATAACCAAAAAGAAGTTTTGCTGATTGTGGGAGAAGTATTAATCCTTCTTTAGCCTGCTCTGGAAGACTTTCCACGATTTGGGCAGATGATGAACCATAAAAATCAAATCCAATAGGGATGACAATAACTTCAGAAGGGTCAGGCAAATAGCTGCATAAAGCTTCTAAATCTGCTGACCGCATATAAGTTTCTTCAATAACTTCTTCTGGTTTTCCTTTTGATTCTGGCATTTTTATGATATAAGCAGGGCGTATATAAGCATTGTTGTAATTTATTACTATCAAGAAAAATAGAAAAATCACTTCTCTTTCTTGGCCTTCTCTTTTTCAGCCTTGGCTTCCATCTCTTTTATCTTCAATTTCTCTTCGATTCCAAGCTTTTCTAATAGCTCTTTGTACCTGTTCCTTATTGTGACCTCTGTAATTCCAGCTACATCAGCTACTTCTCTTTGAGTCTTTCTTTCATCATTCAAAAGAGCAGCTACATAGAGAGCTGCTGCAGCGATACCTGCTGGGCCTCTTCCACTTGTGAGTTCAGAGTTCTCTGCTTTTCTTAGGATTCTTAGAGCGTCATTCTGTGTCTTTGGAGATAGATGAAGTATTGAAGCGAATCTTGCGATATATGATTTTGGATCACTTGGCGTTATTTTCAGGTCAAGCTTCCTTGTTATGAATCTATAAGTCCTTCCTATATCTTTCCTTTCAACATCGCTTGCTGCTGAAATCTCATCCAATGTTCTTGGGATGCTGTATGTCCTGCATGATGCATAGATGCAAGCTGAAACAACTGATTCCATTGACCTTCCTCGCACAAGACCTCTCTGAAGAACTAGGTTATAGATTCTTGATGCCTCTTCTTTGACAAAATTAGGCAAGTTAAGGAAACTTGCGACTCTTCTAAGCTCAGCCATAGCAAGTCTTAGATTTCTTTCAATAGAAGTTGAGACTCGCTCCTGCCATTTCTTCAATCTGAAGAATTTTCTTATCTTTTTCTCTGAGCCAAGTTGATAGATATCTGATATCTCTCCGACATTCGTTGTAAGTCCTTGGTCAAATTTCTGCATACTTAAAGGAGCCCCGCCCCTGGTTTTTTTCTCTCCTTCTCGGAATTGCTGCCATTCCTGCCCAAGGTCTATCATCTTTTCTTCAACTACAA
>CAZKFK010000103.1:0-1500 GCA_964552095.1 Candidatus Woesearchaeota archaeon
ATATAAAGATAATAAGACAGGCAAATGGATTAGCCAGTGCATCGTGGATGTTTAAAATGGATATAAAAAGATTCAAGAAAATCAATGAGAATGAATGGGAAATCTCGATGACTGGGGAGATGAGAGTCCCTGGAAAAATCTTTGCAAGCAAGAAGCTTGTGCAAGAGATGGATGATAAAGTCTTTGAACAGGTCTCAAACGTTGCTTGCTTGCCTGGAATACAGACTGCGAGCATTGCTATGAGCGATGCTCATTGGGGCTATGGTTTTCCTATCGGAGGTGTCGGAGCTTTTGATGCTGATGAAGGTGTTGTTTCTGTGGGTGGAGTTGGTTTTGACGGGGGTTGTGGTGTTAGGGCTTTGAAGACAAACTTGAAAGTAGATGAAGTGAGGCCAAAAATCAAGGAATTGATTGATGAACTTTTTATTACTGTCCCTGCTGGCCTTGGAAGCAGGGGAAAAATACTTTTGAAAGACTCTGAGGTCAATGAATTGCTTACTCAAGGAGCGAAGTGGGTAGTTGATAGAGGTTATGGGACTAAAGAGGACCTTGAATTCATCGAGGATAAGGGGACAATCAAGGGAGCGATTCCTGAAGCTGTTTCAGAGATGGCAATGAAGAGAGAGAAGAAGCAAGTCGGAACACTTGGGTCTGGAAATCACTATCTTGAAGTTCAGTATATTGATGAGATATATGATGATAGGGCTGCCAAGGAACTTGGAATTGAAAAAGGACAGGTCATGATATGGATACACTGCGGTTCAAGAGCTCTAGGGCATCAGATAGGAACTGATTATCTTAAAGTTTTGGCAGAAGCTTCAAGAAAATATAATATTCCCATCATGGAACGTGAGCTTGTCTGTGCTCCAATCAAGAGCGAAGAAGGGAAGCAGTATTTTGGAGCAATGTGCTGCGCTCTGAATTATGCTCATGCGAATCGGCAAGTCATAGCACATCTTGTTCGGCAGGGATTTGAGAAGATATTCCCAAATGGAAAAGTAGAGACTTTCTATGAAGTCTCGCATAACTCTTGTAAACTTGAAAGACATGAAATAAATGGAAAGATGAAAGAAGTCTATGTGCATAGGAAGGGAGCGACTCGGGCTTTCGGACCAAATCGTGAGGAAATCCCTAGGGCATATAGAAAAATCGGTCAGCCTGTCTTGATAGGAGGGACAATGGGAACTTCAAGTTATATCTTGCATGGGATTGAGGGCGGAAATAGAGCATTTTTCTCTTCGTGTCATGGAGCAGGAAGAGCAATGTCAAGGACCCAGGCATTGAAGAGTTGGAGAGGAGACAAAGTCATAAAAGAACTTGAAGAGCAAGGCATCTATATAAGATGCCATAGTTATTCTGGTTTGGCTGAGGAAGCACCTAAGGCATATAAAGATGTGAGAGATGTTGTTGATTCAATCCATGAAGCGAAATTAGCTAAAAAAGTCTGCAGGTTAAGGCCTATCGGGAACATCAAAGGATAAGTATATAAATTTGGATTAT